>USPO01000014.1 GCA_900556575.1 uncultured Eubacteriales bacterium | reverse complement strand
CAAGGGCGGAGAAAGCATAGTTGAAAATATATTAATAGAAGCACCGGATATATATTCGGCAGTTAATATCGCAAATCATTTGATAAGTAAGAAATTTTCACTGTCACATATGGAGCTTATAGTGTTTTCCGAAGAAATTGCAAAAGAAGGAATTGAAGATGTGATGGAAATAGTGAGCCGCAGCAATGAAATGCGTCCTGATGTAATAACTGCGGTTTCACAAAGTTCAGCAAACAGTTATTTAGAAAATTTAAAACCTATAATAGATGTAAATCCGGCTAAATATTATCAGCTTATATTTGAAAACAATGACTCCGGAGGTATTCCTAAAATGAATGGAATTACAGCTATGGAATACTTGATGAATGATGAAAGAGATATTGTAATGCCGCTGATAGGAGTAGCAAAATCAAATAATAATGAGGGACAGGATAACCAACAATCAGACCAATCAGAGGGACAGGAAGAAAACAATAAACAACAAAAGGGACAGAATAAAGTAGACAAAGCGACACAAAATGACACAAAAAATGATGATTTAGAGTCCCAAAATAAAGAAAAGGAGAAAGAAAATCCAATAATCGGAGATGTACCGATTAATAATAACGGATTTCAATATAAAAACAGAGAGTGTAAAGCAGGACAGGTGAAGATAATTAATGAGGATAAAAGTGAAGCCTTGGGAATGGCTGTGTTTAATAAAAATAAATATATTGTGTCACTCAGCGGAAATGAAACAGATTTGTATAATATATTGATAGGTGACTATAAGAATAACTATACAAGCTTTTATAGTCCGGTGACACCAAATAAACCGATAACTATAATTTTAAATCAAAGACGAGAGCCGACGTATAAAATAGATATAGAGAATAAAAAAATTAAGATAGGTTTATATATGGAAGGTGATTTTTACTCTCTCCCCTTTAATTATAATAAAGAAAATGAGGTGGTTGAGTTTGAAAAAAGCTGTGCTGCTGAAATAAGTAAACGATGCTCTGAGTTTATAAAAAATATGAGAGATGATTATAATGCGGATGTAATAGGATTAGGGGAAAAGGCAAAAAAATATTTTGCGGAGAATAAATCATATCAGGAATATAACTGGAGAGAAAAGTTTAAGGAGTATGATATTGAAGTGGAGACAAAGTTTAAAATAAGACATTCGGGAATAATGTATAGAAAGGATAAATAAATGACAGCAATTATTATAATTCTGGCAGCAGCATTTATTGCAGCTGCCAGAACAATCGGATACAGTATATATACCTTCAAACAAAATAATAAATTGGGCGGCATAGGATTGCTGACTATAACAGCCGTCAATGCTGTGATTTTCATTATGTCACTATATTTTATATTGACAAATGTGTAATAAAGATATATAATTAAGCATAGAATATTAAATAAGAGGATTAAAAAAGGAATGAGATGAAATGGATAAAGCACTAAATCAAAGATATTACAGCTGTTTTTTTACGGGTCATCGTATTTTGGGTGATGAGGATTACAGACGGAGAGTGTATCACGCAATATATGAAAATTCAAAAAAACTGATTGAGCAAAATGGTGTGGATACATTTATATGCGGGGGTGCAATTGGTTTTGATACACTTGCGGCACGTGCAGTTATACGATTAAAAGAAATATATCCGCATATTATATTAAAAATTTATATTCCATGCTATGAACATTATAAAAGGTGGAATAACAAAGATAAATTCATGTGGAAATATATAATGTCATTTGCAGACAGTTCGGAGTACATAACAGAGGATTTCTATACCGACGGATGTATGCAGAAGAGAAATATTAAAATGGCAGATGACGCACATTATTGTATAGCATTTTGCAGAAAGACAGCAAGCGGAACAGGTGCGACGATAAGATATGCAATGACAAAAAGTTGTTCCGTTAATAATTTAGCGGATATAGTTTAAGCTATAAAATTTAAAATCGGATAAATATGAAACAGCTATAAAAATGTTTCACGTGAAACATTTTTATAGCTGTTATATTTATCCGAGGTTTAATTGCCGAATACCTCGTTTGCGTAGTTTACGGCTCCGAGAGCATCTTTTGAATAATTATCTGCGCCAATCATATCGGCATATTCCTGTGTTAAAACCGCTCCGCCTACAAATATCTTGGTATCAAGTCCGGCTGCACGTATTGCTTTTATCGTGTCTTCCATACTTACAACAGTTGTTGTCATGAGGGCGGACAGACCGCAGAGATGAATATCGTTTTCGATTAATTCTTTAACTATTGTTTCGGGAGGAACATCTTTTCCGAGGTCATATACATCATAGCCGTAATTTTCAAGAAGAACTCGTACAATATTTTTTCCGATATCGTGAATATCTCCCTTTACGGTTGCAATAAGAATTTTTCCCTTGCTTTCCTGTTTTGTGCCGGAAGCTGTTATATAAGCCTTTATTGCGTCAAATGAGTTTTTAACGGTTTCGGCACTCATCATAAGCTGAGGAAGAAACATTATTCCCTTTTCAAATTGCTTTCCCACATAATCAAGAGCCGGAATAAGCTCGTTATTTATAATATCCATCGGCTGAGTAGATTTGAGCATTTCTGTTGTTTCGTTGTATGAGTTGTCCTTTAAGCCTTTTACAATGATGTCAAACAGCTTACTTTTCTTTTCGCCTCCGTCTGCATCCTGTGCGGATTCTGAAGCCGACACAACGGTTGTCTGAGCCTTCGTTCCGGCATAGCGTGAAATGTACTCGACGCAGTTCTCATCATAGCATGCAAGGGCTCTGAAGGCTCTGTAAGTGTTTATCATGGAATCATTGCATGGATTAATAATGCAGGCATCAAGTCCGTTGTTCATTGCAAGTGCAAAGAATGTGCTGTTTACAAGCTCACGTCTTGGCAGTCCGAATGAAATGTTTGATACTCCGAGACAGGTATGGATTCCGAGTTTTTCCTTAATCATCTTCAATGCTTTTATTGTTTCTGCACTTTCTTTCTGCTGTGCGGAAATTGTAAGCGTGAGGGCATCCATGACAAGGTTCTTGGGCTTTATACCGTATTCTGCCGCACGCGAAGCAATTTTCTTCGCTATTTCAAAACGCTGCTCTGCCTGCGGAGGTATACCGTCTTCATCAAGACACAGACCGACTAAAACACCGCCGTATTTTTGCACTATCGGGAAAATTGACTCCATTATTTCCTGTTTTCCGTTTACCGAATTAACCATTGGCTTTCCGTTGTAATGACGGAGTGTATTTTCGATGGTGACCGGGTCGGATGAGTCAATTTGCAGAGGAAGATTGAGTGCTGATGAAAGTGCCTTTACCGCCTCCCCCATTACCGCACATTCATCTATTTCCGGCAATCCTACATTGACATCGAGAATGTGAGCTCCTGCTTCCTGCTGCTCAAAGGCGGCATTTAATATATAGTCTATATTGTTGTCACGAAGTGCCTGCTGGAATTTCTTTTTTCCGGTCGGATTAATTCTCTCGCCTACTATAACAGGTCCGTTTCCGAAATAAACCGCCTTTGAATATGAGGCTACAACCGTGTGATTTTTCTCTTCGACAATTGGTGTACAGCCGCTGCATTTATTGACCAATGCTCTTATATAGTCCGGTGTAGTACCGCAGCAGCCGCCCAAAACAGATGCTCCGAGCATTGCAATCTTATAGCAGTCTGCGGCGAAATCATCGGGGTGAACATCGTAAATTGTTTTGCCGTCAACTATTTTCGGAAGTCCCGCATTCGGCTGTGCCATAATCGGAATTGATGAAAGCTCGGCAAAGCGTTCCATAAGCTTTGCAATCTGGTCAGGACCGAGACCGCAGTTAATACCTATACAATCGACTCTCAATCCTTCAAACATTGCACTTACGACGTCAATATCAGCACCCGTAAGAGTTTTTCCCGTTTCATCAAAAGTCATTGTAAGGAATACGGGAAGGTTTGTATTTTCCTTAACGGCAAGTACGGCAGCCTTTGCTTCATATGTGTCGGACATTGTTTCGATAATAATTAAGTCAGCACCGTATTTTTCAGCCATTTTTGCAATTTTTGAGTATTGATTATAGCATTCGTCAAAGGATAAATCACCTATCGGCTCCATTAAGTGACCGGTAGGTCCCATATCAAATGCAACAAAACGAGGTTTTTCGGGTGTCGAGTACTGCACACAGGCTTTTCGTGCAAGTTCTATTGCCGAGGCTATTACAAGCTCAAGCGATGCACCCATTTCGTCTGATTTTAAGGGGTTTGCACCAAAAGTATTGGTTGTAATAATATCCGCCCCGGCTTCAAGATACTCACTGTGAATTTTTGTTAAAAGTTCGGGTCTTGAAAGGTTTAAGGTTTCCGGAATTTCTCCGCTTTTCATTCCATTTTTCTGGAGCATTGTACCCATTGCCCCGTCAAAGAATAAAAGTTTTTTGCCAAGTAAATCTCTGATACTCATATTTTTTAATCTCCGTTTATATATTTTTTAATCAAACAGCCAATTGTCCGCAGCGTAGCTTAGATGGTTCAAGCCGCTGAAGGCAATTGGCTGCATAAAATTATTATTCAAATAATGTGTTAATTGCACCTACTATACTCTGTGCTATTTCCGGTTTATTCATCGTATATAAATGAACACCGGAAATATCGTTTGAAAGAAGGTCGGTAATCTGATCGACAGCGTATGCAATGCCTGCCTGCTTTAAAGCCTGCGGGTTATTTTCATACTTTGAAATCATGCGTGTAAACTTAGCCGGCATAGATGCTCCTCCCGATAATACACACATACGCTTAATCTGATTGATGTTTGTAAGCGGCATAATTCCGGCATCGATAGGAATGTTTATTCCCTTTTGAGCGGCTCTGTTTCTGAAATCATAGAATGCTTCATTGTCAAAGAACATCTGTGTTACAAGGAAATCAACTCCGGCATCGACCTTTGCTTTTAAATGCTCTAAATCATCATCCGGAGTAGCACTGTCCGGATGACACTCCGGATAGCACGCAGCACCGATACAGAATCCGCCGAATTCTTTAATTTCATTTATAAGATCCGAAGCATATTTATAATGATTAGGTAATACAAAATCGGGATCCGCAGGAATATCCCCTCTTAATGCTAAGATGTTTTCAATTCCTCTCTCCTTTAAATCCGTAAGCTCCTGATGAACTGTTTCTTTTGACGAAGAAATACAGGTAAGGTGTGCGAGTGCGGTTAAGTTAAGCTCGTCTTTCATATAAGAAGCAATTGCGGCTGTCTTTTTTGAGGTTGAACCACCGGCTCCGTATGTAACACTCATATAATCGAACGGCAGCTTTGCAAGCTCCGCAACAACCGGTGTTACAGTATCGATTGTATTCTCCTTTTTCGGAGGAAATACTTCAGCCGAAAGCAGCTGTTTCTTTTCTTTAAATTTATCTCTGATATACATTTTAATATTATCCTTTCTGTTATATTCTGCTGTAATTTTGTTTACATATTATTATACCACATTTAATGTGATTTTGCAAAAACAATTTTGTAATAATGGGTTATAGGTTTTTTCTATATGCCTTTAAATCTGGAAAGTTCATCGATATATTCTTTGCCTATACCCGTCAGGTATCCTCCGTTTGAAATCCATCCGATACATATTTCATCATCAACATCTAACGGTTTTGATATTATATCTTCCCCGTTTAAATCGGCATTTATGATTCCGGTGCTTATTGTATATCCGTCGAGACCTATAAGAAGATTGAATAAGGTTGCACGGTCCGTAACGGCTATCTCCTTTTTGTGAGGGAGTAAACTTAGTATTTCTTCAGAGAAATAAAATGAATTATGTATGCCCTGTTCAAAGGATAAATAAGGGTGACTATCAAGGTCGTCAATTGTGACTATATCTTTAGTCGAAAGGGTGCTGAAACGGCTTATAAAGACGTGCGGTTTGGCTGTAAATACCGGAGTAAACTTCAAATGATTTTCTTTCAGAAGTCTTTCTATGACAGAACGGTTAAAATCATTCATGTAAAGCACACCGATTTCACTCCGCATATTCCTTACGTCATCTATAATTTCATATGTAGCGGTTTCACGCAGCTTGAATTTGTATTCATTGTCATTGTGACGTTTTATAATATTAACAAAGGCATCAACTGCGAATGAATAATGCTGTGAGGATATGCCAAATTCACGTTTTGGAGCATCCTTATTGAAGTAGCGGCTTTCAAGAAGCTGATATTGTTCGTTTACCTGGCGTGCGTATGACAAAAATTCCATTCCCTCGGCACTTATATTTATACCCTTAGAACCTCTCAGAAATATTTCAAAGCCAAGCTCTTTTTCGAGGTCACGAATTGCGGAGGAAAGACTCGGCTGTGAAATATAGAGGTTTTTTGCTGCCTCATTTATAGAGCCTCGCTGAGCAACCTCTATAACGTATCTTAATTGTTTAAGAGTCATTGATAAAACCTCGTTTTGTTTATTTGATATGGGAGCGGCATTATGAAACGAATATCCGCATAATGCCGATAATATATCATTATAATTATATAATAGAAATACCTTAAATACAATATGGGTAACAGAAATGTAAATGAAATAAAACAAAATTGACCGCTCGGTAAAATAAAGATTGACAAATAGAAAAAATTAATATATAATGATGCTGTTATATAAATATTCAGGAAATAGTTAATGACTGTATTATGTCATTTTTAGATATGTAGTACAATATGAGGTTTCAGCTATATTAAGGAGTAAGGTATGGAGAATATGACCAAATTTATGACCGAATTAATCGATAAGTATAAACTTTTGGTACAGCCGGGCGAACTGGCAATTCCGGAACTTTGTGATTTTATGGAAAGAAATATGTCAGCCGTAAGAATTGATTTTAATTTGGTAAATGAGCTAACCAGAAAGATAATGTTAAAATCAATTAGTTGTTATATTGAAAGTATTGATAAATGCTTAACGTTGGATAAACTGCAATTTATTGCCTATGAAATACCATGTGACGGTGCCGGAGCAGAATATTATAATTATCGGCATATTCCTCTTAGAGTAGAGGGTCATGATTATAACTCTATTTATGTTATATTTGAAAAACACTTAGAAGATTATATTAATTGCAATTGTAATAAATTAGCATTGGATTTGAGAATAAAAAAGGGAATTAGCGAATATGATTATAATCACAATACATTGCGTTTAATATACTACTTATCACAAATTGAAGCCCTTGAAAATCAATGGTATTAAAAATCTCCCCTATTTAATCTTTTGTGATTTATTATGCAAAGATATAAAAAAATCATTCTGTAGTACAGCGTTAATCCGGCAGGGCTTTCATCCTGTAATGACTCTTGTTTATCGTTAACGATAGATAAAGAATTGTATGATAAATTAGCAGAATTAAACGGTAAATTTGACTCGATAAGTTTAGCGGAAAATGTTCGTGAAACATTTGAAAAGAAAAGTATACAAATAAGAACAGAGTAAATTCAGGCGGTATTTAAATAGCGGAGTGTCGGGCAGAACATTTTCCAATCACTCCGCATATTAAGTCTGTTTATGTGATAAGAGGCTGTATCTGTTTATATTCCGCCGCCGCCTCCGCCGCCGGTATAAGCTTATCGAAGTGTGCAATAAGCGAGTTCGGCTTTTTTACACAGTCATCCTGCGAAAACGGTATAAAATAAATATTTTTTCTTACGAGCAGTCTGCCGATGTTTTCGGCGGCAGTTCCGAGTCCGTCATTTGTGGATATTCCTATAAGTACGGGACGGCTGTTTCTTAAATGAGCCTTTATTGCCATTGTAACGGCACTGTCGGCAATTCCGGCGGCTGCCTTTGCGAGTGTATTTCCTGTGCAGGGCAGTACAATAAGTAAATCAAGATACTTTTTCGGTCCTATCGGTTCGGCTGCTTTAATTGTTTCTATAACTTCTTTTCCGGTAATTTCTTTAAGCTGTGCTTTGAAATCATCGGCTTTTCCGAAGCGTGTATCCGTTGCAGCTGCTGTTTCACTCATTATAGGAAAAATTTCGGCACCTGCGGCGGCAATCTCCTTTAGGGCGGTAATGGTTTTGGAAAATGTACAAAATGAACCGCACATTGCAAAGCCTATTTTCATATTGGTTAAATTCATGTTATCACCACCTTTCTTCGGAGTATACCGCAGTACTCCGGATATAGCTTAATAATTTTCTTTTAATACATTTACAATTGTATCTTTGATAATTGCACCCGATGTAATCGGCGCTACCTTTCCGGGCAGAGATAATGCCCATATTACACGAATGCCCAAATCTGCCGCAGCATCAAAATCAACACCGCCCGGACGGGATGCGAGGTCGATAATGAGAGTATCTTCCCTCACTTTTTCTAAGAGCGGTTTGTTAAGTATCATTGAAGGAATTGTATTGAATATAATATCAAATTCATGAATATGATGACCGAGTTCGTTAAGCGACAGTGCATTGCAGCCATGCCCCTCAATCATTGCAAGGTCGGCATATTTTCGTGCCTCGACACTTACGTTTGCACCCATTCCGCAAAGCATTTTAGATAGAATTTTACCTATTCTGCCGTAGCCCATAACAAGACATCTGCTTCCGTGAATGGTTATCGGTGTTTCGGAAATTGCAATTTCGATTGCCCCTTCGGCAGTGGGAACGGCATTTCTTATAGCAAGTTCTTCACGCTTTAAATAGTCGCAGTACTTTATTCCCCGTTTTTCAAGACGTAATGCAAGCTCCGGCTTTATCTGACCTCCGAATACCATTGCGGCGGGATTAAGCTTTGCTGTTAATTCATCTACCGAAAGCTGCGTTTTGGAAAAAGGCATATTTATATATTTTCCGTCGAAACTGACAGGAACGGGCAGAATTACGGCATCGGTGCATAATGCATAGTCCGGACTTCCGCATTGCTTTAAATTGCGGGTATCCGCTTCGTCAAAACCGTATAATATTACATCATATCCGTCACGTTCCATGAAGTCGGCGGCGGCAAGCTGACGAAGGTCACCGCCGATTATAGACACTGTCTTAAACATTAATATTCCTCCAATTTTTGATTTTGCAATATAATATGCAAAAGTGAGGATATAAGTGATAAAACAATTTTATACTCTATTGACTAACCGAAAATAAAGTGTTACAATAAGTACAAATAATAAAATAAGCAGGTGATGGAATGGATAAAAAAGCAAATCAGATTACAGAAGGTGTAATTTGGAAACAGCTCCTGATATTCTTTTTCCCTATTGCGGTAGGAACATTTTTTCAGCAGCTGTATAATATGGTTGATACGATTGTGGTGGGGCATTTTGTCGGTAAGGAGGCGCTGGCGAGCGTCGGAGGCTCGTCCTCGCAACTGGCTAACTTCGTTGTCGGATTTTTTACCGGATTTACTTCGGGAACTTCGGTTATTATCTCACAGGCAATAGGTGCAAAAAATGATGATATGGTTCAGAAAGGACTTCATACATCTCTTACGCTGTCGATAGCCGCCGGTATTGTGATAAGCGTTATAGGAGTGATATTTGCACCGAACTTTCTTGAATGGATGAATACTCCGCCGGAAATTATGAAAGCATCCGCCGAATATTTAAAAATATATTTCTCCGGAATTGTGTTTCTGTTTATCTATAATATGGGTTCGGGAATACTTCGTGCAGCGGGAGATTCAAAAAGTCCTCTGTATTTTCTGATATGCAGCTGTATATTAAATATTATACTGGACCTTGCATTTGTAATAGGATTAAGACTCGGAGTAAAGGGAGTGGGATATGCAACAGTTATATCGGAGGCTTTCAGCGCCGGACTGGTGGTATATAAGCTTACAAAACAGAAAGGAAATCTAAAACTGTCGTTCGGAAAGCTCAGGCTTAACGGAAAGGTACTGAAGCGTCAGCTGAAAATAGGTTTGCCGACCGGCTTTGAGTCTGTTCTGTTCAGCATAACCAATATTGCTATTCAGGCAACTTTAAACGGCTTCGGAACGGATACAATGGCTGCATGGTCATCATACGGAAAGATAGACGCATTTTACTGGATGATAAACGGAGCGTTCGGAATTTCGATAACAACTTTTGTGGGACAGAACTACGGTGCCGGAAGAATGGACAGGGTACATAAAAGTACAAGAATTTGTCTTGCAATGCAGCTGGGAATAACAGCTGTGTTCATAGCCGTAATTTTGCTTTTGAGAGAACAGCTTATAGGAATATTTACAACGGACAGATATGTAATAGAAATAGGTGCAAATATGATGAGATTAATCTCACCTTGGTATCTCAGCTTTGTATTTATTGAAATTCTGTCGGGAAGTCTCAGAGGAAGAGGAAATGTAATTGTTCCGGTTATAATAACTCTTTTTGGAGTATGCGTAATGAGAATTGTGTGGCTGTTTACGGCGGTTAAAATAAGTCCTGCCCTGCCGACTCTTGTTATGAGCTATCCCGTAACGTGGGTTATAACCGCTGTCGTATTTATTGTGTATTATATTTTACAGACAAGAAAAGAAAAAGCTTAAAGAGAAAAAGCTGCCGCAATGATGATGTGTCTTTGCGGCGGCTTTTTTATGTGTTATCCCCCAAAATGTATATAAAAAAATCGTATTATATAGTATAAAATCATGGTGAAAAATTAAGTTATCATTATGCAGTCTTTAGTGAGAATAATTTTTTACATATTTAATTTTTATTTGCGAGTAATTATGGAGGAAAAAAATGAGAAGAAAGACAATAGCAGCAGGGATATTGGCAGTGTGTGCCGTTGCATCACCGGCAGTATATGCCTATGAACAGGCGGAAGTTGAAGAAATTAAGATTAATGATAGTACAGCTGATGTAACGTTAAAAGGACAGGAAGGAAAATCAGCGAATGCCGCAATAACATCTTATGCAAGCGACGGAAGGCTTTTGGAAGCAAAAATATTGCCGATTAACTTTACGGGAAATGCGGATGTATTTACTTTTGAGCATTCACAAAACAAATCAAAGCTTTTTATTTGGAACGAGGACAATTCTCCGCTGTGTAATCCAATTGAACTGGGATATACCGTCACATTTGTAACAGATGAATATTCTTCCGTTACGGCATATAATACACAGGACTATACAATGGGATATGAAAATGCAAAAACAGTCTTTGCAAGAAATTCCGATACAGGAATGATAGATATAAGCGGCGGAGGTCAGGTTAATTTTAAAGTTGAGACAGATGAAAATCATGAAGTGTCTGAAATAAAGGCATATCCGTCAAATTATAAAAACCTTAAAGGACCGGAAGATACAGGAACAGAAAATACCTATCGAATAACAAAGATTACGGGTGATGTGACAGTAGAGATAACAACAAATGAGAAAAAAGAGCAGGAGAGCGGTGACGGAATAATTCATTTGCAGGGAGATACGATAAACGCTGCGGGAGTTGACGGTGTTTTGATAAATGGGTCTGTAATTACAATAAATTCACCGGGCGAATATACACTTGAAGGAAATCTCAATGATGGGTATATAAATGTTGCTGCGGCTTTAAAAGATGATGAAGTGACGCTGAACCTTAACGGAGTAAATATATCATCGTCATCATCTTCTCCTATTTTAGCATCAAGCGGAAATATAAACATTGCCGCGGCAAAAGGGACAGAAAATGTATTTACATCAAAAGCGGCCGATACGGCGGCAATTCAAGTAAAGAATAATCTCACCATAAAAGGTGAGGGAAAAATAAACGTATTTTCAAATTTGGGCAAAGGAATACATTGCAAAGCAAATCTTGAAATTGGTATGGGAGATATAAATGTAAATGCATATGATGACGGAATAAAAGGTAATGACAGTGTTAAGTTTACGAAAAAAGCAACGAATATTTCGGTTATATCATCAAACGGAGATGGAGTGAAATCAGACTTGTTACCGTCATGGGATGAAAACGGCAGTTATATATCCGGCGGAACAGTTACTATAAATGGCGGTAATATTGATATAACGGCACTTGGAGCAGACTGTGACGGAATACAGGCAGATACATTGCTTACAGCGGCAGGCGGAAATATAACGGTGAATGCGGCGGGAAAGGCAATGAAGGCAAATGCATCATCGATAGAGTATCTTGAAGATGAAACAGCGGAACAGACACCTTTGGACGGAGATGGATGCATTGTTATAACAGGTGGAGTATTAAATTTAACTGCCGGAGATGATGCGGTTAAAGCGGTCAAGGATGTTACTGTAACCGGAGGAGAAATAAATATATCTAAAGCGATAGACGGACTGAAGTCAAATGAAGTTATTTATGACGTTGACGGAGAAACACCTCTGTATTGGATTGAGGGTTCAATAAATATACACGGAGGTACGCTTAATATTGTAACAGAGGATGATGCCGTTAAATGTAGTCAGGGAGCTATTGATATAACCGGAGGAAATATAACGATTGATGCAGTGGGAAAAGGAATTTCCGGTGTCGGAAATGTTACGGTAGACGGTGAAGATACATATATTAATATTATAAATTCGACAGAGGGTATTGAAAGTAAAAAGATTTTAACCGTAAATGACGGAACAATAATTATTAATGCTTCCGATGATGCAATGAACAGCGGATTAGACCTAAGAGAAGCAGAGGGACATATTCCGGCGGCAGAAAGAATGAATACTCTTATAATCAATGGCGGATATATTGATGTAACCTCTGAATTAGATTGCCTTGATTCAAATGCAAGTGCATTGTTCAGCGGTGGAATTATAAAGGCCGCAAGTTCCAAGGCTAAACTTGTCGGAAACACATCTATAATAGATACCGGAATTTCACCTATTACCATTAAAGAAGGAGTAACTTTTGTTGCGGCTGCAAGTTCACTGGAAAATGGAGATATTGCCGGAAATGAACAAAATACGGTGTACCTGTATAAGGATAAGGACGGAAGACAGGGAGAGCAGATTATTCGACTGTTTGATGAAGAAGGAAATGAAATTGTGTCATATGAGCCGAGAGTTAAATTTGGATCAGTGGTAATAACTTGTCCTCAATTAGTCATGGGAAACACATACACGATAACCGTCGGAAACCAAAGTGAAACGTTTATTGTACAAGATAGAAATACTGTTATAGGAACGGCGGCTTTGGCAGAAGATGAAGCCCTATACATGGAAGAATAAAAATTTCTAAAAAATAAAATTATTTTAAGGCTGATTTAAGCGATATGAGTTAATATATACTCATCAGATGAACATAATGCAAAAAGGAGATGAAAATCATGGCAATAGAGGTATTCAACAGATTTGAGCATAAATATAAGCTTGATGAAGAAACCTTTAATAAGGTTATAGAGGTAATAGATAAGCATATGGTTCCGGATAAATATTGTCCGAATCATTCGCTGTATACAATAGCAAATGTATATTACGATACAACAGACGACTATTTGATACGAAATTCACTTTCAAAACCGAACTATAAGGAAAAGCTGCGAATGAGAGCATATGGTGTCCCTAATGAGGGAGATAAGGTATTTCTCGAGATAAAGAAGAAATACCGTGGTTTGGTAAATAAGAGAAGAACATCGATTGAACTGAATGAAGCGTGTCATTTCTGCGAAACGGGGGCGGCACCGGATATACAGCCGTATATGAATGAACAGGTCGTACATGAGCTTGAATATTTCATAGAGCATTATAATGTTGAACCGAAAGTTTATATAGCTTATGACAGACTTGCATATTTTGAAAAAGGAAATGACGACCTTAGAATTTCGTTTGATACAAATATAAGGGCAAGACGAGAGAATGTAAGGCTTGATTACGGAGATGAGGGTGAACCTTTGCTGCCGGAGGGAACGAGGCTTATGGAGATAAAAACAAGCCGTGCATTTCCGCTGTGGCTTGTACAGCTTTTAAGCAAATATAAGCTTAGACGTTCAAGCTTTTCAAAGTACGGGACAGAATACAAAAGACAATGTATAGCTGTTTAATAAATAAAGATAATTTTTTAGGAGGAACAAAAAATGGATGAATTAACAAGCACAATCGCAACTGCGGTATCACAGGATTTAACTTTAAGTATGGCTTTAATGGCAATGGGAGCATCGATATTTCTTGGAATTCTGATTGCACTTACATATATATTTACGCATCGTGACGGCTATCAGCAAAGCTTTGCCGTAACGCTTATGATGCTGCCGGTAATTTTGGCGGTGATTATACTGTTTGTCGGAAGTAATGTGGCAAGGGCATTTTCGCTTGCCGGAACATTGTCTATCATAAGATTCAGAAGCGCGCCAGGAGATCCGGAGGATATAGGCTATATATTCTTCTCGATTGCGGCGGGACTTGCCTGCGGAGTTGGTTTATATTTCTACGGATTGTTATTTGTATTGGTATTATGTGCGTTTATGATTATAATAAAGCATATATGGTTCAAAGGCGGAGCAAAGCAGCGTGTGCTGAAGATAACCGTTCCGGAAGATTTGGACTATCAGGGTGCGTTTGATGAAGTATTAAAGACTTATACGGACAAGAGCAAGCTTACAAAGGTAAAAACCACCGATTTAGGTTCGTTATTTGAAGTGGTATACAAAGTAGATATGAAGAATAATGCGAACGAAAAAGCATTTATAGATGCTCTGCGATGCAGAAACGGGAACTTGAATATAGTATTATCCCTATATGCTCCCGAGGTTTAAAAGGAATGCTCGTTGCATCTTGCCTCCTTTCAAGGCTCGAAGTACACAAAGTACGACGTCGCCTTTCAAAGAGGCAACCTGCTTAGAGCATTCCTTTTAAACGGGGATGAGAATGCTCGCTGCGTTTTGCCTCCTTTCAAGGCTCGAAGTACACAAAGTACGACGTCGCCATTCAAAGAGGCAACCTGCGTAGAGCATTCCTTTTAAACGGGGATGAGAATGCTCGCTGCGTTTTGCCTCCTTTCAAGGCTCGAAGTACAGCAAGTACGACGTCGCCTTTCAAAGAGGCAACCTGCTTAGAGCATTCCATTTAAACAGGAGTGAGAATGCTCGCTGCGTTTTGCTGCCTTTCAAGGCTCGAAGTACACAAAGTACGACATCGCCTTTCAAAGAGGCAACCTGCTTAGAGCATTCCTTTTAAACGGGGATGAGAATGCTCGCTGCGTTTTGCCTCCTTTC
>USPO01000013.1 GCA_900556575.1 uncultured Eubacteriales bacterium | reverse complement strand
AGAGGCGGAGCCGGCACCAAGACCAAGCACAAAGAAATATCAGCCGACAAGGAGCTCTGCCAGAGTATCAAATAAATCAAACTCATCGGGCAGCAAATCAAGCTCAAGAAGCAGACTTGAAGCAAGAAAAAATGAAAGAAACAGTGCAAAGAGAGCAAAGAATGCAGCGGCCGGAATAGGCGGAAAGCTGAAAGGAGCGGTAGGAAAGCTGTTCCCAATGGATGAAGATGATGAGTAAAAAAATATCGCCGCAAACACTGCGGCGATATTTTTTATTCGGGAATCTCCTGCGGAAGATGTAAATTAGACATAAATTCTTCATCTGCGGCAGATATTTCCCATTCCTTTGATTTCATAATTATATTTTTTATATTCTTATCGTAATAAATTACGTAGGTTATATTTTTATCTGTTGGATAGCCGTAATAGCTGCCGGTGCTTACATAGTATGGACTGGTCATTTTGAATATTTTATTATTAAGTTTAGAGCTGTGATTAATTGAAGAATTTTCAGACTTTATGTTTAGTGTTCCTTTAAGGCGTCCTATAAGAAAGCTGTATCTTTTGATATGTATTTCCACATTAACATCTATGGAAATATCCTTCACCGCAAGTTTTCCGGGCAGAACAGTTTCCTGTGATGTATTGAGGAAGATTGCGGCTGCTGCAATTATGACGGCGCATAGCAATATTGTTATTTTGTATTTTAACTTCATTTTGGGAATCTCCTTGTTTTGTTACAATAATTGTACCATAAAATTAAGAAAAATGCAATATAAAATATGTGAAAATGAGAAAAATAAGCAGCGGCGGGGTAGCGTTAAATAAAAAAATATGATAAAATAGAGTATAAAATTTATTTATATTTCAAACTAATGGAGATGATACGCATGAAATTTAAATCAGCATTAATTGTATTTGCGGCGGTACTGCTTATGTCTGTAAATGCATTTGCGTTTACGGATGTTAACGAAAATGACTGGTACTATGAAAATGTAACCGAAATGTCTGAGCGGGGATATTTGAACGGTTATGAGGACGGGAGTTTTCGACCGAACGGTACGGTTACAAAGGCGGAACTCGTATCGATGGTAATGAGGGCGGCTGTTATTCCAGAGGGTGAAAAGAAAAATTCACATTGGGCGGACGGTATGATACAAGGCGGTTTATATGCCGGCTTGTTTGACTGGGACGAGGTACCGCCTACGGCACAAAATTATGATGAACCTATTACAAGACAGCTTGCTGTTAAAATTACAATGAAAGGGATTTTGAAGGATTTTCGGGGTGATTATAATAAGGCGGCAAATGAAATAAACGATTTTTCGGAACTTGACGGCAGATATTACGATACGGTTATAGCCGCATACTGCATGGGAGTCGTTCAGGGGGACGATAACGGCAATTTGAATCCTAAATCCTATATAACCCGTGCGGAGGCTTGTGCGGTCATTATGAGGGCTTTAAATATATCCGGAGGCAACACTGCCGTTACTCCGAGTGTAACGGAAAAGCCGCTGCCGTCAGCTGTTAGGAAAGGCAGTGTAAGTGAAAACGGTATGCTGCACGTCATCGGAACGCAGCTTGTGAATGAAAAAAATGAGCCTGTCGTATTGAACGGTATGTCCTCTCACGGTTTGCAATGGTACGGAAATTTCGTCTCCGAGGGGGCAATAAAAGCAACGGCGGACTATGGTGCAAATGTGTTCAGATGTGCAATGTACACCGAGGAAGGAGGATATATCTCAAATCCCAATGTTAAAAATACGTTGATAAAGGCTGTAGATGCGGCAATAAACGAGGATATGTATGTAATAATAGACTGGCATATATTATCGGACGGAAATCCTATGCAGCATGAGGAGAGTGCGGCCGAATTTTTTGCGGAAATGTCGGAACGGTATAAGGATAATCCGGCGGTTATTTACGAAATATGCAATGAACCTAACGGAAATATAACGTGGGACGAAAATGTTAAACCTTATGCGGAAAGGATAATACCGGTTATTCGTGCAAATACAAATGCGGTAATTTTGGTAGGCTCTCCGACCTGGAGTCAGGATTTACAGGAGGCGGCAAAAAATCCGATAGATGCCGAAAATATTATGTATACCTGTCACTTCTATGCCGGAACTCATACGGAATGGCTGAGACAGCGAATTGCGGACTGCGGATTGCCGGTGTTTGTTTCGGAATGGGGAACAAGTGCGGCGGACGGCAGCGGGGGAGTATATCTTGAAGAATCCCGAAAATGGATTGATTTTATGAATGAACGTGGCATAAGCCGTGTGAACTGGTCGCTGTGCGATAAAAACGAAAGCTCGGCGGCACTCGTTCCGGGAGCTGATGCGGATGACGGAATAAGCATGGATGAATTGAGCGAAAGCGGAAGGTTTGTATTTGAACAGTTTAAATAATAAGAGAGGCTGTCACAAAAACCAAAGAGTTTTGTGACAGCCTCGTGGGGTTGCAGAAAAACAGTGCAGACCTCATAAAGCGAACTCAATTTAGAAATTTTTATAGTAATGAAAATTTCCACACTGAATATAAGCAAATTAATCGTAAAAAACGGCTTATTCACTTTGTTTTATTTGCTTTATGCGGTCTGTGCATTTTGCTACATCCCCATATTTTATAGTTTTTTAGTGTATCTGACAATAAGCCCAATAACAGCGGAGGCGATTACCACTTCCGTTATTGGCATTGCGAACCATATAAGATTCGGTGCTATCATAGGTAACAGCATAATCAGTGCGGTGCTTATAACCACACCTCTCAGCACGGAAATCCAAAATGCAGCTGCCGGACGGACTATTGACTGGAAGTAGTACGCCGAATAAATATTTAGCGGCAGCAGCAGGAATGACAAGCCGTAGGAACGCATTATAAACGGTGCAATTGAAAGTACTGTATCATTAGGCTTCATGAACAGCTTGATAAGTACATTCGGAATTGCGGCGAGCAGTCCGACCCAAAAAATACCGAATACTGCGGCGGTCATCAATCCGTATTTTAAAGTTTCTCTTATTCTTTTTCCGTAACCGGCACCGAAATTTATAGATAATATCGGCTGTGATGCCTGACCGATACTGTATGCACAGCATTGCACGAACATACTTATATTTATAAGTACTCCGAATACAGCAAGTGCATTGTTGTCGAAATATATTGTAATCTGACGGTTGAATATTATGGTCATTATTCCGACTGCCAAGTCAACAAAAAATGTTGAAAATCCGGTAGAAACTATTTTTCCGGCTTTTGATAGCGGATTGCTTATCTTTGTGAGCCTCAGAGTGTTTTTCTTTGTAAAGAAGTGGCTCAAAAGCATTAAGGATGTTATAACCGCTCCCATAGCTGTGGCAAGTCCGGCACCCGTTATTCCTAAATTCAAGGTAAATATAAAGAAATAATCGCCGAATACGTTGAAAATTCCTCCGACGAGTACAGCGGCTGTGGCAAGTCCGGGGGCGTTGTCATTTCTCAGGAATGCGGCAAGTACCTGTGTAAACATAAAGAACGGTACAGCGGATTTTATGCCTATCAGATACCTTTTTGCCAATGGGAATATATCCTCCGGTGTGCCTATCATTTTTAACAGGGCAGAATCAAAGAAGAACAAAAGTCCCCATATGACAAGTGCAATTACGGCGGTGGTAAGTACGGCAGCGGAGAAAAACTGGTTATGTGTATTATCGTTTTTCTTTCCTTTTTGGAGTCCGTAAAGTACCGAACCGCCTATTCCCGTGAGCAGTCCGAGACCGTAAATTATGTTGAATACGGGCATTATAACCGACATTGCGGCAGAGCCGTCAGGTCCGTGGTATTGTCCTACCATTGCCATATCAACTATTCCGTATACCGATGAAATAAATGAACTGCCAAAGGCGGCACTCAGATATTTAAAATAAATCGGTTTAATATTATCTTTTAATAAATCCATTTTTTTCTTTCCTTTCATAAATATATTGCATTATGCGGCAAATAAAAAACCGGACAAGAAACCACACAGCTGTATGCACCTTATCCGGTTTGCTCCCGCTAAAAAGCATTCCTCCGCTGCATATATCTGTATGACATCTTATCCGGCTCTGCATTACGTTTACAGATCCACGCAGCCGGTTTCGGCTGACGTCCGATGAACGATATTATCTTAACATAAAATTTTTTATTTGTCAATAGAAATCAATAAAATAAAAAAGCATATTGTTTTATTGTTTGAAAATAAAAAAATTCAAAAAATAAATTGAAAAAATGCGATAAAACAGGCGTTAAAAAAATAACAAAAAAATTTTTGAAAAAAATTAAAAAAAAGTGTTGACAAATCGGAAAAAGTCTGCTATAATATCTATTGTTGTCAGCAAGTGATACGAAATAACACAAAATGACAAAAAATCAAATGGAAGTTTAGCTCAGCTGGGAGAGCATCTGCCTTACAAGCAGAGGGTCACAGGTTCGAGCCCTGTAACTTCCATACGAACAGCGAATGAAGCTGTTCAAATGGTCCGGTAGTTCAGTTGGTTAGAACGCCAGCCTGTCACGCTGGAGGTCGTGAGTTCGAGCCTCATCCGGATCGCTAAAATGCCTCTGTAGCTCAGTCGGTAGAGCAAGGGACTGAAAATCCCTGTGTCGGTGGTTCGATTCCACCCGGCGGCATCAAAAAGGTTCTTGCAAATGGTAAGAACCTAAATGCGGGAGTGGCTCAGTGGTAGAGCGTCACCTTGCCAAGGTGAACGTCGCGAGTTCGAATCTCGTCTTCCGCTCCATTTTAAGACGCTTCTTAGTTTTTTAAGAAGCGTCTTTTTGCAATATAAATAAATTTAGAAGTGCCATGCGAACTCTCTGCCGCAGATGTTTGTTTTATGGCTGCCAATTTTGGATTCTGTGAAAATCCATAGATGATAGGAACGGTAAAGAATATGAAGAAAACATTTGTAATAACACTTCTTACGGTAGTAATACTTTTACTTATAAATGTAGAAACGGACTGGTTTTCAAATTTCGGGGACTATGTGCCGGAGCTTGAAAGAAAAAATCCGGCATTTACCGAGGCAATAGAAAATGCGTCCGATTATGTTTCGGAGCTTACGGATTTAATTCCGTCGCCGTCTGAAATTATAGCAATGATAAAAAATGAGGAATTGCCGATAGATCCGTCTGATGTTGCGGCAAATGCATATATAGAAAACAGTCCCATGCTTAGCTTTTATCCGGATGAAAATATCAGTGCAAAAGTGCGTGAAGGTGAGTATTTGCGGCTTTTCGGTGTGAGTGATGATCCAAACAAGAGACATTTTATAGTAAGGTTTTCGGATGATGATAATGAAGAGCTTGACCAGGTGAGTATTTCAAGAACATCGGACGGAGAGTTTGACAAGTCAATCAGAATACCGCGTTCCGATAATGACAGAATGAGCGTTGAAGTGTATGCCGGGAGCCGTCAGTACGGGGAATTTACAAGCTGGATATATAATTATCTTTATCTTGAAAGAGACAGCGGCGGTACATGGAAAATAAACCGTTCGCCGGTATACGAGCATAATAAAGAAATGTATGCGGCTGACAAGAGTATTAAGGAGGCACTCAAGGACACACCCGCAATTCAAAGTGATGATAAAGGTATAATAAGCCTTGCCGAGAGAATAACCGAAGGTGCGGCAAATGATTACGCAAAGGTAAGGCTGATACATGACTGGGTATGTGAGCATATAAGCTATGATACGGACAGCCTTAATTCAACAAAGACCGTACCATA
This sequence comes from uncultured Eubacteriales bacterium, assembly GCA_900556575.1. GTDB lineage: Bacteria > Bacillota > Clostridia > UBA1381 > UBA1381 > UMGS1958. The sequence goes on along the minus strand of USPO01000013.1, from coordinate 9,650 downwards.
TAAGGCAACGGAGGTTGTGCAGAATAAAAAAGCAGTCTGCCTGGGATATTCAACACTTACGGCGGCACTGTGCCGAAGCATCGGTATTCCATGCAATGTTGTTTCGGGCTATGCTCTGGGAGTGGGAGCGGATACGGAATGGACAAACGAAACAATAAATACATCGGAGCAAAATCATGCGTGGAATGAGGCTTATGTTGACGGAAGATGGGTTATAATCGATACAACATGGGACTGCCCGAACAGAATAATGAACGGAAAGGCAGAAACGGGGGAATTGTCTCATATATATTTTGATGCAAATATTGACTTTTTTTCGTCAAATCATAAAATTATCGAATATATGAAAAGACCGTAAACGGATAATTTGAAAAATCGGAATTAGGGCTGTGATTATGCTGTAATTCCGATTTTTGTTTTACATAAATTTAATATAAGAAAAAAACATTTTACCTTCCTTTACATTTTAGTGATAGATACTTTCCCTTAAATGAAATATAATATATTATGCCGATATGCGGCGAATATTAGGCTGTATATTAAAATTAATTTCAAGGAGAAAAAGATAATGAACGAAACTTTAAAAGTAGTATTTGGACTTGTCGGCGGACTCGCAATGTTTCTTTTCGGAATGAACAGTATGAGTGATGCATTGCAAAAGGCAGCGGGTGAGAAGATGAAAAAAGTATTAAGCTTTCTCACAAAAAATCCTATAATGGGTGCATTGGCGGGAGCTTTGGTAACGGCGGTTCTTCAGAGCAGCTCTGCGACCACGGTAATGGTTATAGGTTTTGTAAGTGCGGGACTTATGTCACTGCCGCAGGCGATTTCCGTAATATTCGGTGCAAATATCGGTACTACAATGACAGCGCAGCTTATGGCATTCAAAATAAGCAACTACATATACCCGATTATTTTTATAGGCTTTTTAATTAATTTTACGGCAAAGAAAGAAAAGCTTAAAAATATAGGTATGGTAATTCTCTCGTTCGGACTTTTATTCGAGGGTATAGAAATTATGGGAAATGTCATGAAGCCGCTTGCAACAAGTCAGATATTTATAGACCTTATGGGAAAAGTGTCTGATATTCCGATATTGGGAGTTATCTTGGGTGCGGTTATGACGCTTGTTGTACAGAGCAGCTCGGCGACAATTGCGGTATTGCAGAATTTTGCATCACAGCCGGCAGCCGACGGAGTTACAAGTGTAATGGGTCTGGCGGGAGCCATTCCGATTTTGCTCGGTGATAATATCGGTACTACAATTACAGCACTTCTTGCGTCAATCGGTCAGTCGAAGAATGCAAAACGTACGGCGGTTGCACATAGCGTATTTAATATTACGGGAAGTGCGGTATTTATTTTCATTATTCCGCTGCTATCAAGGTTTGTACAGTACATATCACCTAAGGGTAATGAGGTTGACGTTATTTCAAGACAAATTGCGAACGCACATACAACCTTCAATGTAGTCTGTACGCTTGTATGGCTGCCGCTTATTCCGGTGATGGTTAAAATTGTTACATGGATTATAAGAGGTAAGGATTCTAATGAAGAAGTATCATCATCACCCAAATATCTTGATGAAAGAATGGTATCACAGCCGGTTGCCGCAGTTTATCTTGTTTCAAGAGAGATTGAAAGACTTTCGGGATTTGCATCAAATATGCTTAATGCATTAAAGGATACAACAAAGGGCAGCGAGTCCGGAAGAGCAAATGAAGATTACAAGGAATATTATTTGACGGTAAAGAAACTTCATGAGAGTATATCGGGATATATTACAAAGCTTTTTTCGGCAGGCAGACTTACGGAGGAGCTTTCGGAAAAAGCGGCGGGTTTGCTCTATGTAACAAATAACATAGACAGAATAGCGGACAGGTGCGAAGACATTTCAAAATATGAAAATGAGATTACGGCGGACGGAAAGAAACTTTCGCAGAGTGCAAAAAATGAGATTGCAAAATGTTTGGAAATTACAGAGGGACTTTTCTCAAGGGCTATGCAGTCGATTGCAAACGGAGATGATGAGGTAGAGATTCTTGTCAAAGAGAAAAATCGAATGAGAAAGGTTCAGAAAAAGAGTACAAAGGCACATTTTGCACGAGTAGAAAAGAAAACCTGCGATCCGTCATTGACGGGCAGTTATTCGGGAATGCTTTACAGTATAGAGAGAATGGCTGAAAACTGTGTCGGAATTGCCGAAGAAGCGGCGGATAATATTTCATACATAAAGCTTGATGAAGCGGAATTAAAGAAACAGTTCGGGGAAACACCTGTATATGCGTAAAACGGGAATTATGAAAATGAACCTTTAAACTTTTGTAATAAAAAATACTTGAGACAGACCTTTTGCACGCATAATGATGGGGAAAGATAAAAAAACTTGAATTTTTTTATCTTTCCCCCTTTTATTTTTCGGAAAAGTGTAGTATAATATAATCATATAACTATGACTATATGTTTTTTCTCGGAAGGAGAGTTGTTTGTTTATGAGAGAGGTTAGCTTTGACTTTGGAAAAAAACCTGTTACAGAGGGCTATGTAAAGGTTACGGGCGAAACATTATTTAAAAATGATGCCGAATACGGATTATTAAAAACAGCGGAGGCGGTTGAACGTGAAGTTGGAGAGAAGGAGCTTAATCGTGACTTCCTCTTACTGCCGGATAACAAGTTCTTTGTAAAGCTTGAAAACGGCGAATACATAGTCCGTGTATCAACCGGCGACTATGTTGACGAAGGCGATAATACCGTTAAATATACCGTAAACGGTGTTGAAGGCAGTGCGTGGGTTTATGACGGCTGCGTTATTGAAAAATATATGTATGTCAATGTAACGGACGGTATTATGGAGTTTGATTTTGCAAAGAGCCGTCATACAGCGGTAAACAGCATTAATATTGCAATGGTGCAGGATTTGCCGGCTCCGGAGGTAACGGCAGAAATTACGGCGGAAAAGGACGAGCAGCAGGTCAAGCTTACATGGAAACCCGTTGAGAGTGTCTATGCTTACTATGTAAAGAGATTTAACAAGCAGAACGGTGAATTTGACCGTCATGATATGGTGGTTACGGAGGAATATACGGATAAGGATGTTGACCTTGCCGAAAAGTATTCCTATTCGGTATATTGCTTGTATTCACACCACTTTACAGCAAGAAAGAGAACAACGGTTGAAGTTGTAATAGAGGACGGAACGGGAGTAACAGGTGAAGTTTCGGATCTTGATGCGAAGGAAACACCGAATACGGTTGCACTTACATGGAACGGTACGGAAAATGCAGCTTGGTATAATGTGTATCAGAAAGCACCGTACGGTTTATACAAGCTTATTGCAAAAACAAAGAAAACAGAATATATCCATGACCATGTAGTTACGAATGTGCCGTTTGTATATGCGGTTGAGGCAGTTACTCCGGGAGGAGTATCCAACAGAATAGAAACAACTATCGACATGGAGGCAAAACCGTTTAGGAGAAAGATGGAGACTCTCGGCAGAGGCGGAGTCGCAATGAAAACAAAGGACGGAGTTTTCTTAAGCTGGAGACTTAATGCATGGGAATACGAGCAGGGAATCAATTTCGTGCTTGACAGAAACGGTGAAAAGATTGCATATGTTACAGATTCGACAAACTATCTTGACAAGGAAGGTACGGCAAAAGATATATACAGAATAAGGACTGTTAAAGATGGAAAGGCTGAAAAGCACGGTCAGGAAGTAAAGGTTGTTGACGCACCGTATATCTCAATTCCTCTCGATAAGCCGGCTCCGGTGACCTTAAGGGACGGAAAGACCTATTCTTATACAGCAAATGATGCTGCCGTAGGTGATGTTGACGGTGACGGCGAATATGAAATCATACTTCGCTGGGATTGTAATCCGAAGGATAATTCAAAGAAGGGATTTACAGGAAATGTTCTTCTTGATGCATATAAGATAACAGGAGAGAAGCTTTGGAGAATTGACCTCGGAAGAAATATACGTTCAGGTCAGCATTACACACAGATGATGGTATATGATTTTGACAGTGACGGCAAGGCAGAACTCGTTGTGAAAACAGCGGACGGTACTGTTGACGGTACGGGCAAGGTCATAGGTGATGCAAATGCCGATTATGTAAATGATGACGGCTTTATTCTTGAAGGACCCGAATTTCTTACATTGTTTGACGGTGAAACCGGTGCGGAATTAGATACCGTTCCGTATGACCCGCCGAGAGGCAACGTTGCGGACTGGGGCGATTCGTGGGGTAACAGAGTAGACAGATTTTTAGCCTGCGTTGCATACCTTGACGGAGTAAATCCGAGTGTTGTAATGTGCAGAGGATATTATGACCACGGCAGACCGACAAACCTTGTTGCATATGATGTAATAGACAAGAAACTTGTTAAGAGATGGAAGTTCCGTGCCGATAAGGATCAAAATATTGAATATACATATCAAGGCAACCATAATCTTGGTGTGGGAGATGTTGACGGTGACGGTAAGGACGAAATTGTATACGGGGCAATGGCGGTCGATGATGACGGTACGGGAATGTATTCAACAAGATTATGCCACGGAGATACATTAAATCTCGGAAACTTTACACCGGAAACACCAAACCTTGATTTCTTCCAGATACATGAGGAATCATTTGCAAAATATGGCTTTGAGTCACGTGATCCGGCAACAGGTGAAATTAAGTGGGGAAGATGGACAGGACGAGATACGACGAGAGGCTTATGTGCAAAGGTTGACCCAAGGTATCCGGGAAATCAGTGCTGGGCAATGGATGACGGTATCTATACAATGGACGGAAAGCTTATAAACAAGGAAGGTCCGAAAAGCATCGATTTCGCTATTTGGTGGGACGGTGACCTTTTGAGAGAACTTCTTGACCATGAATTTGATGATGATTTGGGTTCTGGTTATCCGAAGATTTACAAGTGGGATTATGAAAACAACAAGCTTGTAACAATTCTCGATGCGGCAGGAACACTTTCAAACAACTGGAAGAAAGGACATCCTTGCATTCAGGCAGACATTTTGGGTGACTGGAGAGAAGAAGCGGTATGGAGAAGTGCGGATGATACAGAACTTAGAATTTATGTATCGACAGAACTTACAAATCATAAATTCTACACTCTTATGCATGACAGCTTATATCGCTGCTCGGTTGCATTCCAGAATACGGCATATAATCAGTGCACGCAGACAAGCTTTTATATAGGACCGGATATGAAGGGTATGCCGCCAGTGCCTTCAAATGAGTATGTAAACGATGAGCCGATGCCGGATTTTACAGAGGATATTGATTAATTGATAAATCGATTGATGCCAATAATATATAAAAATTATTGATTGAATATGTACAATTTAGCGGAAAACTTTTGAAGTTTCCGCTAAATTGTAATTTTATCAGCAGTGTTATTCCCTAATTAGGTGCATTAATCAGTCATATGTTACAAAAATATTACAAGAGTGTTGATATTTTATACTATTTATGAGAAAAAACAAAAACATTATTGACCTTTTATAGATTTTACGGTAAAATAATATATGTGGCAGTCTGTTATTTTGGGCTGCAGCAAAATCAAGTAAAGGGAGTTTGTTTTTTACTATAAAAATAAACTGCCAAAAAGAGGAGAGCGTTTGATGAGAATTATTTCAGGGTCAAGGAGAGGACATAAGCTTCTTGAATTTGAAGGTATGGAAGTAAGACCTACCACAGATAGAGTCAAGGAATCCATATTTAATATAATACAGAGCTATGTGCCTGATGCAAGAGTACTTGATATGTTTTGCGGAAGCGGCGCATTAAGTTTCGAGGCACTTTCAAGAGGTGCCGAAAGTGCAGTCTGTACTGATATTGATTCAAGAAGTATAGAAATAATAAAGAAGAACGCCTTATCTCTTAAATTTGACGACCGATGCGAAATATTGAATATCTCCTGCTTTGATTATGTCAGCCGTAATTGCGGTAAGGGTAAAAAGCAATTTGATATAATATTTCTCGATCCGCCTTATAACAAGGGATTGATAGAGCCGGTGATTGAGGCAATCGCCGAAAATGATGTATTGAGCGATGAGGGCATTATTATGCTTGAAAGTGATGATACAGATTTTCATGACGAATGTAAAGGATTAGAAATATACCGCCGGCGCAAATACGGACGCACCTATATCACCATATATAAAAAGAGTGATAAATAATCTACATTAAGAGGATGGAAGCGAATGAGAATAGCAGTTTACCCGGGAAGCTTTGACCCGGTAACTAACGGTCATCTTGATATTATACGCAGGGCAAGTCATATTTATGACAAAATTATTGTCGGCGTACTTAATAATCCGAGCAAAAAATCACCGATGTTTACGGTGGATGAGCGTATTGAAATGATACAAGGGGTTACGGATGATATGCCTAATGTAGAGGTAGACAGCTTTACAGGACTTTTGGTTGACTTTGCAAAAGCAAAGGGAGCAGAAGTAATAGTTAAGGGCTTGCGTACCGTAGCGGATTTTGAGTATGAATTTCAGATGGCGTTGTTAAATAAAGCATTAAATCCGGAATATGAAACGGTATTTCTTATGACGGATACAAAGTATTCCTACATAAGCTCAAGCATGGTTAAAGAGCTTGCCGGCTTTAAGGGAGATCTTATGGGACTGGTACCCGAAGCAATTATCAGCAAAATCAAAGAAAAGATTGATTAAGAAAATTGTGTATGGAAAGGAAATGATATAATGGAACAGCAGGATATGGATATCATGGAAATATTGAACATGATGGAAGATACTATTGACAAAGCTTCATCCGTACCGTTGACAGGTAAGATTATGCTTGACAAGGATGAGCTTTTGGACTATATTCAGGAAATGAGACTTGTTTACCCTGAAGAATTAAAGGAAGCAAAATGGGTTAAATCAGAAAGACAAAGAATTTTGGATGAGGCAGAGGCAAGAGCAGAAACAATTCAGAAGAATGCCGCCGAAACTCAAATGCAGCTTATAAATGAACATGAAATCTATCGCTGTGCCGAAGAACAGGCTAATGAAATGATGGAGCAGGTTAAGCAGGAGGCTATGGACAGAGAGCAGGAGGCTGACTCATATGTTCTTTCAGCTTTGGAAAAGCTTGAGGAGGATATAAATCTTATTCTTCAAAAGGTTAAGGACGATAAGTCATCGTTCCAGAACTCATAAATAGAATATTATAGGGAGCTGGAAGAATAGGAATTTATTCCGGCTCTTTTGCATTTTGTAATAGTAAAAAACTTTTAGTATAAAAATCGGAGGAAAAATCAATGTTATCAGATATTGAAATAGCACAGAATGCGGAAATGAATCATATTAGAGATGTTGCCGCCAATTTAGGAATAGAACCGGATGAACTTGAATATTACGGTAAGTATAAGGCAAAACTTGGAACTGAAGTTCAGCAAAGATTTAAAGATGCAAAGGATGGCAAGCTTATCCTTGTCACGGCAATTAATCCGACTCCGGCAGGAGAGGGAAAGACTACAACAACAATCGGTCTCGGAGATGCACTTTCAAGAATGGGAAAGAAATGTGTACTTGCACTTCGTGAGCCTTCGCTCGGACCGGTTATGGGAATTAAGGGCGGTGCCGCAGGCGGCGGTTACAGCCAGGTAGTACCGATGGAGGATATTAACCTTCATTTTACGGGTGATATGCACGCAATAACGGCCGCAAACAATCTTTTGTCGGCTCTTATAGATAACCATATCAAGCAGGGAAATGCTCTTGATATTGATGTTACAAACATTGTATGGAAGCGTGTGCTTGATATGAATGACCGTGCATTGAGAGAAGTTCTTGTAGGTCTCGGCGGAAAGATTAACGGTGTTCCGCGTCAGGATGGATTTATGATAACGGTTGCCTCGGAGGTAATGGCAATTCTTTGTCTTGCGAACGATATTGCGGATTTAAAGAAGCGTTTCGGAGAAATAATAGTAGCGTACAACAGAAGCGGTGAGCCGGTTTATGCAAAGCAGCTTCATGCGGAAGGTGCAATGACGGCTCTTATGAAGGATGCAATCAAGCCGAACCTTGTTCAGACTCTCGAACATACCCCGGCACTTATCCACGGTGGCCCTTTTGCAAATATAGCACATGGCTGTAACAGTGTTCAGGCAACAAAGCTTGCTATGAAGATGGGCGACTATGCTATAACGGAGGCAGGTTTTGGTGCTGACCTCGGTGCGGAAAAGTTTATTGATATTAAGTGCCGTTTTGCGGGAATTAATCCTGATGCCGTTGTTATTGTTGCAACGGTACGGGCATTGAAGTATAACGGCGGTGTTGCAAAGGCTGATTTAAAGACCCCGAACGTAGAAGCTTTGAAGATTGGTATTTCAAATCTTAAGAGACATATCGAGAATATGCAGAGTTTCGGTGTACCGGTAGTTGTTGCGGTAAACCGCTTTGATACAGATACAGACGAAGAATTGAATACGGTTATTGACCTTTGTCATGAGCTTGGTGCGGAATGTTCGTTAAGCGAAGTATTTGCAAAGGGCGGCGAAGGCGGTCTCGACCTTGCCGAAAAGGTAATCAAGGCAATCGATGAGCATCCTGTTACGGAATATAAGCCGGTTTATGATGTAAATGACAGCATTAAGGATAAGCTCAATGCTATTGTTACAAAGATTTACGGCGGTGACGGTGTAACATATTCAAAGAAGGCACTTAAGCAAATTGCGTCATTGGAGAAGTTCGGTCTTGATAAGAAACCGGTATGTGTTGCAAAAACACAGTATTCATTCTCGGATGATGCCTCAAAGCTTGGAAGTCCGTCGGGATTTACCGTAAATATTAAAACAATAAGAATTTCAAACGGTGCAGGTTTCATTGTGGCGGAAGCGGGTGACATAATGGTAATGCCGGGGCTTCCAAAACTGCCGGCAGCGGAAAAGATTGATGTTGATGAAAACGGAACGATAACAGGACTGTTTTAATCGGAAATTCCGAAATACCGGTTTTTAAGAAAGCGGGTGATTGGATGATAGAAGATAAAGAATACGTTTCCGAAAGTGCGGAGGAAACAAAGGCAATTGCCGAAAAAATTGCGGCAGAGCTTTGTTCGGGAGATGTGCTTTGTATGTACGGTGACCTTGGTGCGGGAAAAACCGCATTCGTGCAGGGACTTGCAAAGGGGCTCGGCATAGAGGGACATATAACAAGCCCGACCTTTACAATTGTAAACGAATATTACGGCAGACTTACCCTTTATCATTTCGATGTGTACAGGGTTGCCGATCCGGATGAAATGTATGAAATAGGCTATGAGGAATATGTTTACGGAGACGGAGTAAGCGTTATAGAGTGGCCTCAGCTTATTGATGAAATTCTTCCGGAAAAGAGATATAATGTAACGATAACAAAGGATTACGAAAAGGGAGATAACTATCGCTTGATTAAAATAGAGCGGGTATGATGCAGTTTCAGATGCATGCAGAAATCTTTAATTCGTAATCTTGGTTGAAAGGAATGGAACTTAATGTTGGTTCTTGCAATAGATACAACATCAAATACCGCGGCGGCGGCAGTTGTTAAAGACGGCATTGTATTGGGTGAAAGAATTTTAAACTTCAAAAAAACTCATTCACAGAAGATTATGCCGATGATTAGTGAGCTGCTGGA
>USPO01000012.1 GCA_900556575.1 uncultured Eubacteriales bacterium | reverse complement strand
TGCTGCCGGAAATAACACAGGTCACCGTCATTGCTCGCATCTTTGGGAGGTATTCCCCGGAACACATTTAAGTGCATATTCTGATGACGCACATGAACAGGCTGTATTTGAAGCATATCAGAAATCTGTTGAGGCAAAGGGCTGCGGCAGCGGTCAGGGCTGGGGAGTTGCATGGAGAATAGGTCTTAATGCAAGAGCCTTAAATGCAGACAGAGCATCGGAGATGGTAGAACAGCTTTTAACAACAAGAACATCACCTAACTTATTTGACCAGCACCCGAATTTCCAGATAGACGGTAACTATGGTGCCGCTGCGGGAATGACGGAAATGGTATTGCAGAGTCATGACAATGCAATAGACTTACTTCCGGTACTTCCAAGTAATTGGAAAGAGGGACATTTCGCAGGATTAAAGGCAAGAGGAAATGTAACTGTTGACTGTTCATGGACGGACGGAAAAGCAGAGTCCGCAAAGCTCACACCGTCGGAGGACGGAACGGTAACGGTAAGAAATGCGGATATTGCCAATGCAAGAGTTATAGATACAGCGGGAAATAAGATAGAAACAACATACAATGCACAGAAGAACACATTAAGCTTCACAGGAAAGGCAAATGAAAGCTATTCGGTTCTCTTTACAGAGGGCAATGGCGTTTCAATGACATATTCGGACGGAATAGTAAAGCTTACAAGCGATACGGACAGAACAGCGGTTCTTATTCAGTCAATATATGATGAGTCGGGAAGATTTGTATCGGCAAAGACATATTCTGTAAGCTTAACAAACGGTGTAGTTACACAGAGAGTAGAGGAAAAATCGGGTTCGGTTCTCACTCTTTGGGAAAGCATAGGTTCGGCTAAGCCGCTGTGCGATTCAATAACAATTCCGAGCGGAAGCATTATTCCGGACAAAACAGATAAGCCGATTGCAACGGCAACACCGACACCTGTTCCGACAGAAGTTCCGGAATTGGGCAACACATGGATCAGTACAGATGCAGATTCAGCAAAGAAAACAGGCGATGCATTGATGAACGGCTTGACGCTTGTATTTGACGTATCGTCAAGCGGAAAGGCAGCCGTAACAATTGACGGAAAGTCATTCGGTTATTATATTTCATCGAGCGATAACGGTAAGTGGTCAGGCGGAGCGGCAATAGGTACAGCATTAAAGTACACAGCACCGTCGGACGGTAAATTCACCGTATACACAACAAGTCTTGGTGCAAATAAGGAATTATGCATCACAAAGGCGGATGTCAGCGACAATAAGATAAACGCAGTCGGAGAATCGGCATATTACAAGAACGAAACCGGAGAGGCGGAAAATAAATCATTAAGTCTTGATGTTAAGAAGGGCGAAACATATTACACATATGTTGCAGGTTCAAAGGGCAGATTTGTAGGAGCGGAGCTTGTTCCGGCAGGCGGAAGCGAGACGGCAGAACCGACAGCGCCGGCAGAAACAACGAAACCGACGGAAACAACAGAGCCGACAGAGCCGGCGAAAACAGTGGCACCGACAGATGCTCCGTCAGAGGCGGCGGCATATATCGGAGAAACAGCATATTCATCTGTAAGAGAGGCTGTAAATGCGGTAAACGCAAATCCGCCGTCAGATGAGGAAAGCAGAGTATATATCGATATAATGCCCGGAGTGCATCGTGAACAGGTTGTTGTTAAAGCACCGTATGTTACATTAAGAAGAAAGCTCGGAACAGAGGGTGAAACAAAGCTCACATGGTACTACGGCTTAGGCACATTGTATGACAGCTGTAACGAAAACGGTTACTATGACGAAAGTGCGATAGGTGACGGAAAGGCATACGGTCCGCGTGACTGGGGTCCGTCATTAAAGGTTGATAAGAGTGCGGCAGCATTTACAGCCGAAAATCTTGTACTTGAAAATTCATATAACCGCTATTATACGGAGGAAGAATTAACGGATATAACATCGGTAGACCCCGATACGAATAACAGTATGTTCCATCGTCTTGAATGGATACAGACACAGAAGAAAAATGGTGTAAGTGATGACGAAATAAACGCATTCTTACAGACAAGAGATAATATCACATTTGCAGGAGTAAATTCAAGTCCGCGAGAACGCTGTGCGGCACTTCATTGCTCGGCGGATAAGGCACAGTTTATAAACTGTGAGATAATTTCAACACAGGATACAATAGGAATTAATTCCGGAAGAATGTACTTTAAAAATTGTAAACTCGGCGGAACAACAGACTTCATCTGCGGAAGCGCTCAAGCGGTATTTGACAGCTGTGAACTGTTCTCAAATGCAGGCTCAAACGGTGAAAGTGCAACGATTACAGCACCTTCAAATCCGTCGGAGTCGCTCGGCTACCTTTTCTATAACTGTAAGGTTACGGGAACAAGCAAGGCAGGTCAGGGAACAATGGGCAGACCGTGGGGAGATGACGTTGCGGCAGCATATATAAATACTGTTATCAACAGCGTAAACGGCAAACTCTTAATAAACGATAAGGGCTGGACTTCGATGAGCGGTCATCAGCCGGAGGATGCACGTTTCAGAGAATACGGCAGTACTAAAGCGGACGGAAGTGCTGTTGATACCTCAAAGCGTGTTGAAGGCTCAATGCTTAATGAGTGGACAATGCTTCGCTATAACCCGTATGTTTATACATCGGGCAAGGATGGCTGGGATCCGGCAAATATGAGTGAAACCTATGCGGCTGTAAATGATGTTATCGACTCAACAAACATCGACACATCAGACGGTTCGGCAATGGAAATTTCACTTCCGCAGGCTCCGGAGGGCTATGAGTTCTCATGGGAAAGCACAAGTGAATTTGCCGTTGTGAATGATGAGGGTACGAAGATTTCGCTTATCAGACCGGCAAACGGTGAAAATGCCATAAATGCAGAAGTTAAGCTTTACGCAAGAAAGGCGGACGATAGAAATATCGGAACCGAAAAGACAATAGGCTTTGAAATTGCACCTACAACCGATACGGAAAATACCTTTACAATTGCGGGTAAAGCAGTAATTAATCCGGCACCGGAAACGGAGCAGATAATAACCGTTACCGTAAAGAAAGGCAATGCCGTTATCAAGTCTGAAGATGTTGTTTTTGCACCGGGCGATACGGAGCAGGCATATTCAATGGAAAATATTCCAATAGGAAGTTATATCGTTGAGGCTCAGACAGCCAATGAAGAATATAATATTTTGACAGAGGCAGAGGAAATATCGGGAGAAAAGGGCGAAACAAAGGAATACAATGTTGAAATAAAGAAAATGACATCAATTTCGGTTACAAATTCCGATTTTGATACTGTTCTTCCGACTGTAAACTCAGAAAGCGGATTCAGTGCCGGAGCATATACGGCATCGGGCAGTGAAACAGCCAATCTCGGAGCGGGAAATAAGGTTTACAGACTTACAAAGGCAGAGGGTTCAAGTGTATCGGCAAGTACCGGAGTAAGCTTTAAGCTTAACGATATGCTTCCGCAGGGTGCAACGCTTGCAAATACCAAATCATTCAAGTTCAGCTTTGATTTCCTTATGGAATCGACAGCCTATATGCCTTCGGATTACAGCTATTTTGACCTTGCATCATCAACGGCGAATGCAGGTAAGGATGCGGCGGATACAACAAGATATGTGCGCTGGGGTGTTCATAAAGGCTGGGGACAGTTCAACTTTATGAGAACAGATAATACCCGTGTGAACGGTGATAACACACAGTTCGATAAAAATTCCGTAATGGCAAATAAGTGGTACAGAATGATTGCGGACGTAAATTTGGAAAACAAGACAATCTATGTGACGGCTATGGACCGTGATAACGATACAATACTCAATAAAAAGAGCTTTGTAATTGCCGAGCCGTCATCGGACGGAACAAGCACACAGTTCCCGTCAGACGCAGGAACAGACGAATTGTATTTCAATATTTACATGAGCAAGAAAGATACGACAAACAAGATGGAGTATTATTTCGATAATATAACACTTGAATACAGTGATTTTGAGTAATTAAAAAAATCTCTCCACTTAAATAAAAAGCAGGGGTGCGGTTAAACTCGTTGGGATTTACCGCATCCCTGCTTTTTATTTATAGGTTAAATCACGACAAATAACAAAACTATTGACAATACATTGTCATTTGTGATATAATATCTTTATATAATGTAAGGGCATAAGCCCCAAGAATAACAGGAGTAAAAATTATGGCTGAGGTTTATGGTGAAAAACCAAAAATGTTTACAAAAGAGTGGTGGCCGTATTTTTGGATGTACTATAAGTGGCATACTATCGGTATAGTATTCGTTGTTTGTGCGGTTGCGTTTACAATTGCACAGTGTCTGAACCGTCCGAAATATGATTTGGCAATGACTTATGCCGGACACCATATGTTTACCGATGAACAGGTCGCACAGATTGTCAGCGATATGGGCGAAGTGATTGATGACATAGACGGTGACGGAAACAGAAATGTAGATTTCCAGAGATATGTATTTTCGGATACTCCGGGCAGCGAAGAATATGATAATGCAATGCAGACTAAGCTTAATATGGAGCTTTACAATGACCGTTCATATATCTTCATGCCGGACGAGCAGACGCTCAAGTCTATGACAAATAATAATTATGTTGATGATGTTTATGCTCCGGTGTCGGAGTGGGCAAATCAGGATATTGATGAAAGCCTGCTCTATATGGTTGACGGAGCGGCATATGCGGTAAAGCTTACCGATAGCGCTTATCTCAACAATGGCGGATATAACAATGAAATGTATATCATGCTAAAGAGAAATACTAAGGATGATGAGCTTGAAAATGCTGCATATGAACAATCGGTAAAGATTGCAAATAAGCTCATCAGTAAATAAGGAGGGAGGCCGATTTGGCGGCACTTCGCAAAAGCTTTGTGAGCAGCGAGTACGAGCTGTTCAGCGAATACAGAAGAACAAAGAGCCGCAGTCTCCGTGATAAGATTGTGGAATCGTACATATACATAGCGGAAATACTTTCGAGGAAGTTTATAAACAGAGGTGTTGAATATGATGATATTTATCAGGTAGCATCTCTTGGCATTTTATATGCCGTGGAACGCTTTGACCCTAACAAGGGTGTAAAATTTGCGACGTTTGCAACACCGACAGTTTTGGGTGAGATAAGAAACTATTTTCGGGATAAGGGAAACTTTGTAAGAATACCCCGCCGTCTTTATGAAATATTCTATAAGGCGGAGCAGATAAAAAGAGTACAGAATGATATATCAGATGAGGAAGTAGCAAGAATATTGAATATTTCCGAGGCAGATATGCAAAGACTTCGTGAAATCGGTGACTTTTCATTTATAAAGTCACTTGAATATGAGGCGTATGCGGACGGAGAGCTTTCGCTTTCCGAGGTTTTGGGTGCTGAAGATAACCACATTTTGATGCTGGAGGACAGAGAGTTTATCGACAGCTGTATGAAAAGGCTTTCAGAAAAGGAAAGGCAGTTCGTGGAGCTTAGGTATAATAATGAGCTTAGTCAGGCAGAGATTGCACAAAGGCTGAATATTTCTCAAATGCAGGTATCAAGAATGGAAAAAACAGTACTAAAAAAATTCAGAACGATGTATTTTAAGGATTAAGAGCAATGCTCTGTATGTTTAGGAGGAAAAAATATGTTATCAAGTGAAACAAAGAAGGAATTTATCGAGTTTATGATGGAAAGCGATGTTCTCCGTTTCGGAGATTTCGTAACAAAAAGCGGAAGAAACACTCCGTATTTCATCAATACAGGCAACTATAAGACAGGCAAGCAGATAGCGACATTGGGTAAGTTCTACGCAATGCTCGTTAAGGAAACCTGCGGTGAAGATTTTGATTGTATGTTCGGACCGGCTTACAAGGGTATTCCGCTTGCTGCGGCTTGTGCAGGTGCTTTATACAATGAATATGATATAGACAAGGCATATTTCTTTAACCGCAAGGAGGCTAAGGACCATGGCGAGGGCGGTTCACTCGTTGGATATAAGCCGCAGGACGGCGATAAAGTCATTATTATTGAGGACGTTATCACAGCAGGAACGGCAATTCGTGAAACAATGCCTATTTTAAAAGGTGCTGCTGATGTTAAGGTGGAGGATATGTTTATTTCCGTAAACCGCTGCGAGGTAGGACAGAATGCGGGAAAGACAGCTGTTATGGAGGTTATGGAGGACTTTGGAATAAAGGTTCACTCGATTGTAACAGTTAAGGATATATACGAATACTTAAAGGAGCATGGAACTGATGCCGATGTTCTTAAGAGAATGGAAGGCTACATGGAGCAGTATTGCGTATTCTAATCGGTAAATGAAAATCGGAGAGCATGGCTTTCCGGTCGGGCAGTATCGGTTTTTAATGTATAGGAGGAAAGAAAAATGAAGAAATTTGTTTCAGCACTTTTGAGTGCCGCACTTCTTGCCGCACCGGTTATTCCGGCTATGGCAGAGGAAAGCACGATAAGTGTTATTGTAGATAATGAAAAGGTGGAGTTTGACCAAGCTCCGGTAATTGAAGAGGGACGTACATTAGTGCCGCTTCGTGCAGTTTTTGAAAAGGCGGGCGCTGCTGTAAACTGGGATCAGGAAACACAGACCGCAACAATTCAAAGAGGTAATTATGTTGTACAGGTGACATTGAATGACAATGTGCTTTATAAGAACGGAGAGGCTATTACTCTCGATGTTCCGGCAAAAATTATAAATGACCGTACTCTTATTCCGGTAAGAGCAATCGGAGAAGCAATGGACTTTGGTGTAACATGGGACGGCTTCCATTCACAGGTAGTTGTTTCGACAGAGGGCTTAAAAATGCGTCCTTATGCAGCAAGAAGATATGCATTCCTTCCGCTTTCGGAGGCAGCTGATTTATATAGTGATAAGTCGCTTGCATGGCAGAATGTAGATGTCGACGGTGACGGTTCTATGGATACAATTTCATTTACCGTAACAAAGGATACGGCATCGGAGCAGACTCCTCTTCTTATCATCAACGGCGAAAACCTTTCGGATCAGATTAAATTCCTTCCGAGTACGGACTCGATTGCGGTTGTGGATATAAATAAAGGTGACAATACCAAGGAAATTGTTATTTCTTCAAACAGCGATACAAGAACGGCATATTTCTTCAGATATGCGAACAATACATTAGTACCTATCATGAAGGGCGAGGAAAGAGCGACTATTACATATCTGAATAATCTTTTCCTTGACAAGAAATCATATATGCTTTCGGACCTTGAGGGTATCACATGGACGGATATTATGCTGACAGGTGCGGCATATCAGCTTGAAAATAATATAATCACTCATTATTACGGCAAGAATGCGGCAAATATTCTTCCGAGAATTTTTGTACGCAGCTATGATGATGATATGGTATACAATGCTTATAATACAGATACTTTTAAGAAGGGCAGCTACAAGGGTAAGAATCCGGATAAGCTTATAAAGGCATCGGAGCTTGAACGCTTTACTGTTCAGTCAATGTATATTGATGAGGTAAATCCGGGATATGTAGAGTTCTTTATAACAATTCCGGACGGTCCTAACATGGTAATCAGCCCGTATACTCCGTAATATATGCGGTTTATTTGAACGGCTGTTCTGTTATAGGAAGATTGAATGGAGAAGAAAATGAGAAAGAAAATAAAGGCAATGCTGTCGTCGCTGCTTGCGGCGGCATCGCTTGCGGCGGCTGTTCCGGCAAATGCATACAATGTTGTTGATTTGCCGGCGCAGATGTCTTTGTCGGAGGCATTGGAATTATATGATGTTTCGGAAATAAAGAGTGCGGAAATTGCCGACCTTGATGAAAACCGCTATGTGACGCTTACTGATGATGAAATCAAGGATTTCTATTATTCCGCACAGGGTGTACAGCTTGTAAGGCGAATAAATCCGACTCCGTTTAGAGGAATAACCTTAATTCTTAACACCGACAGCGGAGTTAAGACCTATAATCTTACATCGGGAGTACAAATAGGAAAATACGGCGATAATAATTATATGTGCTATATGATGACGGATGAGGATACAATGGATTATATGTACCTTGACTCCATGTATCATGAATCGGATCAGAAGCAGTACGGAGTGGAATTTACACCTCAGCTGTCTAATGATTTCTTAAAGCTGCCGGAGGACCCATGGGCTGTTCCCTCGATTCAGGAGGCGGCATCACGCTCACTTTTGCCGTATGAGCTGACGAGCCACTATAATTCATATATATCGAGAGAATATTTCTGCAAACTGCTCGGTAATTTTATTGCCGTAACACAGGGGTATTCATCGATTGAAAACTATATGAGATATAACGGCTATTCGTATGATACTGGTGCATTTGCGGACTGCGTCGGACGTGACAGCTCCATATGTATATTATATGCACTCGGTATAGTAAACGGAAAGGGCGGAGTATACTTTGACCCCGAAAACGTAATTACCCGTGAGGAGGCGGCAAAGCTTGTAACTGAAACGGCTAACAAGCTTACCTATGTCGGAACAAACTATCAGCTTAAATATTCCGACAAAAACCAAATCTCGCCATGGGCGCAGTTTTATGTAAGATGGGTTACGGACAAGGGCATAATGAGCGGTGTGGACAGCAAAAACTTTGCACCGAAAGATTATTATACTCAGCAGCAGGCAATCGCAACAATTACGAGATTATATAACGTAGTGGTAAGATAAATTAAAGGGACTGTGAATTGAGTTTTACAGTCCCTTTTTGCGGAGAGGTAAAACGATGGAAGATTATTTTAGAGAGTACATAGACAAATTTAAAATTCGCATGGGCAGACGCGGCAAAAATTACAGAATGAGTTCTTTTCATTTTCACTACTGGTATGAGATAATGATGCTTGTTGAGGGGAATTGCAAGTTCCCTATTGAGGATAAGGTTTATGAAATGGAAGCCGGGGATGTGCTTTTGATACCGCCGAATGTACCGCATTTTAATTTGGGTACAGCCGAAAATCTAAGGATATGTGTAGAATTTACATTGGATTATATGAAAAGGTATTTCACGCAGGAAGTTTGCAATATGCTTTTGAGGGGCGATGATGTTCTGTTTCTTCATTTGAAGAAGGAAGAGGCTGAAACCTTTGTGGATGTAAGCCGGGATTTGATTAATTTAGGACAGGATAATAAGTATGTATTTTCGTTTTTCGGTGTAATGCTCGCTATTATAAGCAATACGGCGGATAGGCAGAATACAGATGAGTTTTACAGCGTAAGAGAAATGAAATCGAAGGCGAATACAAAGCTTTCGAGTGTTATACAATATATTGAGAGTCATGCGGCGGAGCTTGAGAAAATAGAGGACATAGCGGACGCGTGCTATATAAGCCGAAGTCATTTGGCAAGGCTTTTTCGTCAGGAATTAAATATATCGGTGATGAGCTACCTTAACAGCGTAAAGCTGCATAAGGCAAGTGAATTGCTGCTGAAAACAAATAATCCTATTGTCGATGTTTCGATTGAGTGCGGATTTAATTCGGCACAGTATTTCAGCAGAGTATTTAAGAATTCTATAGGCTGTACACCTCATGAATACAGAAGAAAATATAAAAAAATATAGAAATCCGGCATCAAGGTTGAGAGAGTAGAGGGGAGATGCCGGATTTTTATGTATCAAGTATCAGGAAATCACTTGATCGGCTAATTTGCTGTTCTTTATTAGCCTATAATTATTATACTACTTTTTTGCTGTTTTGTCTATTTCAATTTTTTTCGTAAAAGCTTAAAAGTATGAAAAAAATTATAATCTAAGCATAGTCAAAAAAGTATAAAAATATCCGGCATCATTCCAGAGAGAGTAGAGTGTATGATACCGGATTTTTATATCAATCTTTTAGGAATTTGCTTAATTAAAGTACAATCATTGACTTGAAGTCATTAAATGACATCTGTGTTACGGAGGTTACGTTGCCGTTCTTGCTCATATCATCTGCCAATGAATGAGTCTGATCATCTCCGCCGCTTGTTGTGATGATGTTCTCAGAACAGAACATATCTATTTTGAGATTAGGGCTTGTATAAGATTTTTTCATGCTTGTATACCTCCTTTAGTTTATTGATGCGCCGATTTCATAGTTGAAATCATTGCCGTCTATTTCTGAAATTACGAGTCCGGCTGTAAAGGTTGTCGAATCCTCGCCTGTAATACCGGTAGAAACGCTGCCTATTTTTGAATATGCTGCGGCACCTGATGACTTAGCATACCAGTTAATTGTACCTGCATCTGAACCTGTCAGATTTGCTGTAAAGCCTTTGTCTGTGCCGCTGTATTCTGTTGTTTTGTACTCCGTAGCTGCTGTGATGTCGGCTGTTGATGTGAACTTGAAGTCGGTTAGGGTGTAAGTTGTGCGAGTATTGTTTCCAAACCAACTATAACCATATATATAATATACTGTATTTTCTTTTACATCAAGAGAAAAATCAGCTTCCAAGTTTGCACCTTCCGGAGCGAAATATCCGCCACAATCACTTGGAATTAAGGCTTTAGCATAAGGTTTACCATCGTTATCATAAGTCCAGTATATTCTTGGCCTGTTATTTTTGCCTTTATCTGTATAATTAGTCTTATCAGCCTTGAATGCAAAAGTTACTTTACCGTCAGCAGGAGCGGTATACTTAAGATAAGATTCTGCATCATATTTACCATCATCTAAATTTGTCCAAGAGTTCCCCTTTTTTTGACCTTCTGAAAAATAAGTCAATGTGATTTTCTGAGTGTCACTGTCTATTGCAGCACCTTCTTTTCCGGTATCGGTAAGTGTAAAATTAGTTACCGGAAGTTTTTCTACAACATTTGCATTTTCTGCAAAAGCTGCTGATGCAAAGCTAACGGCAACGGCTGCTGCGAATGCACTGATTGCCTGTTTAATCATAATTATCATCCCTTTCTGCCGTCTGTACGGCATATATGTAATTTCTCTCTCTGTTCTCTCCGTATTTGGATAATTCCCAAATTCTTATGTAACAATTTTATCATATTTTATTAATGTTTTCTTGCAATATAGTATCGGAAAAGTGTAAAATCGGCTCATAATTTGAGAGGTGTACTTTTACATCAGCCTGTCTAATCTGCATTTATCACTACTCATTTAACGAACCTCCGACTAACGGGACAATGGGTGTATGCAACAATGTTTTCTATTGACTTTTTTGCAATATAGTGGTATAGTCATAATATAAGCGAAATAAGTTATATAAAACAGAGTGGTAATATTGGAGGAATAAATTATGGAACCGGGAATAAATATTCATGTAAAAACAGCAAACCACGTTTCAGTGGTTAGTATAATAGTAAATGTGGCGCTTTCGGTATTAAAGCTTTTGGCGGGAATTTTTGCACATTCTGCGGCTTTGATTTCCGATGCGGTGCATAGTTTGTCGGATGTGCTTTCGACTTTTGCGGTAATCGCCGGAGTGAATCTTTCGGCAAAGAGTGCGGATGAGGGGCATCCCTACGGTCATGAGAGAATTGAAAGTATGTTTTCGGTAATGCTTGCGATTTTACTGTTTGCAACCGGTGTTGGGATAGGAATGTCGGGTATCCGTTCGATAGTAAGCGGCGGTTATAAGGAGGCGGCTGTTCCGGGTGCTGCGGCGCTGGCAGCGGCATTAATATCGATTGCGTCAAAGGAATGGATGTATCATTATACGATGCACGCGGCAAGAGAAATAAATTCAACCGCATTGAAGGCTGATGCATGGCATCATCGTTCGGACGCTATGTCCTCAATCGGTTCATTTATAGGTGTACTGCTGTCACTTTTGGGTATGCCGATATGTGACCCTATCGCAAGTGTTATTATATGCATATTTGTAATAAAGGCGGCATATGAAATTTTTAGCGAGGCGGCAAATGAGCTTGTAGACAAGGCGGCGGACAGTGAAACAAACGAGGATATAAAAAAAGCGGTACTGTCCGAGGACGGTGTGGTCTGTATCGACAGCCTAAAGACGAGGAAGTTTGGATCTAAGCTTTATGTGGATGTTGAAATAGGCTGCAACGGAGAGTGGACGCTGTACCGTTCTCATGCCGTCGCGGAAAATGTTCATGACAAGATAGAAAAAGCGTTTCCGGCGGTAAAGCATTGCATGGTGCACGTTAATCCAAAGGAAATATAGAAAAAAGGCAGCTGCAGATTAAGCCTTGCAGCTGCCGATTTATTTTACTTTATTTTATCTGCGTCCGCTTTTGACGGTTCTTTGCGTAGACATCGTCACGCAGCAGAGAGTATATTGTTGCAAAAAGCGGAATAAATGTCAGCATTCCGAGAACACCCATCAGACTTGAACCGATTGTTACGGCGGCAAGAACCCATATTGCCGGAAGTCCGACTGTTCCGCCTACTACCCTCGGATAGATGAGGTTTGTTTCGATTTGCTGAATTACCATATATGCAATCAGGAATATAATCATTTTTATGGGTGATACCATAAGTATCAGGAGTGCCGATGCAACCGCACCCACAACCGCACCTACAATAGGTATCAATGACATGAATGCAATTAATACCGATATAAGAAGTGCATATGGTGTGCGGAGTATCGAAAGTACCACAATGAAAAGCACAAATATTATGCAGGCTTCAAGGCATTGACCCGTAATAAAGTTTTTAAAATTCTTGTGCAGAAGTCTTGTGGTTTTTCGTATCCATAAATATCCCCGTATGGGCATATATGCGTGCAGTATCATTTTTATTTGTCTTATGAGCTTTTCCTTTTGGAATAAAATATATATTCCGAATATTGTCGCAACTATTGCATTCACAAATCCGCCGACAACACGACCTGCAATGCTGAATGTGTTTGTTACCACATTTCCGAATCCGGAAGAAAAAAATTCAACAAGCTTTTGCGCAAGTGATGCCCAGTCTATTCTTTGGAAGTCTATGCTTTGCAAATAGTCTGTAATCCAGGGGTATTTATAAAACTGCCATTGCAGTCTGTTTATTGTCTTGTTCAGATATTGCGGCATATGATTCGCCAGGTCCGTAATAGTGCGTATAAGCTGAGGAACAACGGCAACCGACACAATAGCAATAACCGCTAATATTGCCAATAATGCCGTTATGAAACTGAATGTCCTCGCCACGCTTTTAAGCTTTGGATTTTTTGCTTTGCCGAAAAATTTTCTTTCAAAAAATGCCATAGGAATGTTAAAAACAAAGGCTACCGCCAATCCGGCAATAAAGGTTGATAGTATTTTTGCGGCAAAGATTATTTTTTCTATAATTGTATCACTGTGCAGGACGCAAAGAACAATTGCTCCCGCAAGCAGCATAAGCTGCATTATTTGTTTGATTTTCGCTTTGTCAAAACCCATTATTCTGTTTCCTTTTTGGAGTTGGTTCGATTAATCTCCGTTTCGGGAACTTCAATGTCATTTTCGATTACATTTCCGTCCTCTTCCCAGGGCATTACATCGCCGGGTTCACGAAGATACTCTAATATCTTCCAAACACCTTCGCCGGTTTTGGAATCTACAAAGAAAATGTTCCGGCAGCCGCAGAGTCTGAGCCACATTTCCGCCATATCAACTCGTGCATTCGGATGATTTATCTTTGTTACAATGCCTATAACTTCACGGTTGCAAACCGGAGTACAGGCGGGGGAAAGAAGGCTGTAAGGCTCGATTGCACTCATCAGAATTCCGACAACGTCAGCCTCAAATGTGTACATTGCCAGTCCGGCAGCAAGATTTTTGCTTTGTATGTACTCTCCGGGTGTGTCGATTATTGCGTCAAATCGGTTGACATATTGGGTTTTGTGATAATGTATCTTTTCGCCTTTGAGTGCCTGCCTTAACGTTGTTTTGCCGGCTTCGCTCCTGCCGACAAGGATTAACTTTTTCATGTTCTTGTTATGCCGCAGACTGTAAAATTCAATGTATCGCGGCAATAGTCGGTGATTGCTTTCATTGCGGAGTCAACGTCCGACACCATTCCCGTAATTATAAGCGTACCGCTGAATCGGTCAACAAAGCTTAAGTCAATATTTGCCGATTTCGTTGCTATATCAGCGGCAATAATTGCTGTTTCCGCCGGACTTACCGTGAGTATACCTATGGCGCTTCTGCCGTAGTCTATTCTTGGGTCAAGACCGAGTTTTGAATACATTATTGGGTCGGGACTTGCTATAATATGAGCGAGGGTTATTTGTTTACCCGGAACAAGTTCCTGAATTATACGGAGCTTGGCTCCGTTGTTATCAAGTTCGCTGTTTGATAAAATATCCTTTATATCCATTTCATTTACCTATCTGTATTATTTTGTTGGGCTGCCGCATTTTATGCGGTAATACCTTAAAAAAATGCCCAAAATCCTAAAAAGCCTAATATAAAGCTATACAGAATCAGCTGCAAAACAAACAAAAGAGGCACCGTAACGGTGAATTTCTTATGCTGTGTCTTGTGTCTGAAAATCTGCATTCCCAAAAGACCGCCCAATGCACCGCCTAAAATACATACCTTGAGGAGTGATTTTTCGGAAATGCGGCGGTCCTTTCGGGTTTGAGCCTTCTTCTTGTCCGAGCCGTACATTATAAATGCACATATATTAATTATGACTATATATGCCACTATAATAAAGAAAACGGCTGAGTTTATTTTTCTGTTTGAAAAAATTTTCAGTATTGTAGGCATCATCGGCAGCGTTATGCCGGAAAGCCATGTGGAAATAGAGAGTGCAATGCTTGAAAAAAGCTTTTGCAAAAGCTCCCATATCCATGAGCCGAACATTTTTAAATATTCTCCGGCAAATGCTGCCGCCGAATTGAGTGCCGATAATATACTGTCAGAATTCATAATCTATTCTTCCTTTAACCGACGGTCATTCTGCCGTTGTTGTAATTGTAACGGTTCTTGACTCGCCGTCCCAGTCAACGGTACAGTCATACGCTTCGCTTATTGCGCGGAGCGGAACAAGAGTTCTGTCATCAACAATTTTTGCCGGAACATCAAGCGTTTTCGTGTCCGTTGTTGTCGAACCGTCCGCTGTTGTTGAAACGAACATAGCTGTATTGTCTATTTGAAGTACACAGCTTCTGTCACCCTTTGCCGAAATAACTGTTCTTGTTGATTCGTCCCACTCAACCTGAGCGCCGAGCGCCTCAAATATAGCACGGACCGGTACGAGCGTACGGTCATTTTCTATAATAGGTGCAACATCAAAGCTTACTGCATTTCCGTCAAGATTTACTGTAATATCATCTGCCGCAAGAGCCGGTACCGCACAGGCTGATGCAAGTGAAGCGGCTGCGATTGCTGAAATTATTTTATTAGTCATATTTCCTCCTTAACCGTATATGGTTACATACTGTATTAATATTATTTCTTACTTATTATTGTACTACAAATTAGGATAAAAGTCAATCGTTAATTTGATTTTATGTGTTTGATTGGGCAGCGGTTGGGATTTACATATTCGCAAACCGTTCGACTGCTTTTGTGAAGTTTTCGATTGTTTT
>USPO01000011.1 GCA_900556575.1 uncultured Eubacteriales bacterium | reverse complement strand
TTGATACTCATGCCGATAATAAACCTGAAGCATTTGTTTTCCTATTGGCTCCGTAAGTCATATTCCGACATACTTATAAGACCGGGTTTTTCATATCCGTCTCTTGTTTCCCAATCAAGAGAAACTATGTATTTTTTTCCTTCATCATCATGCAAAATTGAAGCATCAAATCCCGCCGAATGAAGATATATCGGTTCACTCCAAGGTCCTTTTATATCCCTTGCAGTCACAAGATAATTGTCAACATCAAAATATCTTGCATTCATTGAATTCATAACTCCGTAAACAACATAAAATAAATCCTCTTTCTCACAATAAGTTAGGCATGGTGCCCATATTCCCTTTGCTGACGGCAGCTTTTTTAAATCTACCTTTGTATCATCTGTTAATACATGAGTGTACAGTTCCCAATTCTTCATATCTTTTGAATGATATATCGGTATTCCCGGAAACCATTCAAAGGTTGAAACTGCAATATAATAATCATCACCTTTTCTGCATATACAAGGATCAGGATTAAATCCCGGTAAAATTGGGTTTTTAAGCATTTATATCACCCCCTTTTCCACTTTTAAAATTAAAACTTATTTTGTCCTTGCCTGAACCCATAATTAGCCCTCCTTCTTTTTATTTTTTACATCATTATTATAACATCTATACAGTATACTTTTTAGATATAATAAAGATTAAATAATAGGGCTATTCCGACTTTTTCAGATATTCTTCTCTCTTTTTTTTAGGTGTACATCCATAACGTTCCTTAAAAAGTTTCATAAAGTATTTATAGTTTGTACATCCATGGTATTCGAGAATATCATTTATAGTTTTATTTTTAAAGTGCAAATCATTATTTACTTCATTAAGGCGTATCTCATACAAGTACTGTGTCATAGTCATTCCTATTGCTTCCTTAAATATTCTTGCCGCATAGTCTGAATTATAACCAAATGCACTTACCACATTATTTGTACTTATTTTTTCCTTATGATTCTTCTCTATATAGAACATCATATCCTTTATTTTATCAAGCTTTTTATTTTCATACTCTGCCGCCTTTTCGGATATATAATATGAATACGAGTGTACAAGACTGTACAGCAAATCATAAAGCAAGCTGTTAAACCTTAATAAATACGCATTCGGACGTACATCATATACAATATACATATCATAAAATATCTTTTTAAGCCTGTCAAGTTTTGTCTTATCAACAACATTTTTCGGATTTATATCAGCGTTAAATCTAATAAGATTATAATTGGGAACATATTTCTCAAATATAGAATTAGGAATTTGAAGCACAAGCGCTTTATTTTTTACCGATGAAACAGCGTGAATAACTCTCGGATTTACAATGCTTATTTCCGTAGGATTTATTTTCACCCTTTTATCTTCATAAATAACCGTCATTGAACCCTCAAGCATATATACAAGTTCTAAGCTGTTGTGCCAATGCGGCGGAACATAGCTGCCCCCATCAACAGATAAATAAAATCTTACATCTATATCAGGATTATGCGACACAATTTCGTGTCTAATGCTGTCTTTATCCATACATTATCTCCTTTACATCAAAAAAATAGGGCTAAAGCAAGTTAAAATCCACAAGCCAAGCCCTACTTACTTATTTAATTTTTACTATGACAATAATGCAATAATCTGCAATGCAATAATCAATACACCTATAACACTCAAAATAGCTGTACTTGCATTAATCTTTTTCTTAATCCTGTTCATAAGTCCGTCCTGTGTATCAATAGCCTTTTTCATGTTAATCTGTGCATTTTTCAAATCAAATACGCTATCACTAAGCTTTGATACACTGTTTAAGGTCTGTGAAATCTCACCGATACGATCTCTTAAATCTGCTGCCGATTTATGAAGAGAAGTCGTATTTTCTCCGTTATCCCGAAGCTTTTCTTCTGTTGAAAGCTGGATTACCTGTAAACGTTTTTTTACCGCTTCAAGCTCTGTCCTTATCGAATCCAGCTCTGTCTTTACATCCTGAGTGCCTAAATCTCCCGAAGGAATTATATTGCTGAACCTTGCTGTTTCCTTTTCCATTGTTTTTCTTACAGCGTCAGATATTTCATTTTTAATATCATCAATATCAATAGAAATTTCCTCTATTTCGGTATTCGGTTCTATTTTTTCCCTAAATTCTGAATTTTCAGCCTTAAACTCATCGGTTTTTATAAAATCAGATTTTATAGTATCTGCTTCTATAGTATCCACCTTCAGTGTATCAAGCTTTATTTCCTGTGCCGATCCCTTATTCTCCTCCGGCTCATGTAACTCAACATCGCTTTCATTCTCTGCCCTATCTCCCAATATTCCGGCAGCTTTTTTTCTAAAGCGTTCAAGCATATTCTTTACATTTATTGTTTCACCTACCGGTGCAGCATCTACTTCTTCTAAAACCTCTTTTTCTTTTTCGCTTACCATTTCTTATATAAAAATCCTTTCATAAAAGCATTCATAAAACTAAAAATTAATCATCGTTTTTCTTAGCTTTTATCTTAATTACCTTTTTTACTCTTTCCTCTATTTTATCCTTGACTACAGCAGCCTTTTCTTTAAGTTCTGGTGCATCATCGTCAAGCTTTTCCTTAACAACATACTTAACCTTTTCTGCCGCGTCTGCCGCCGCATCCACTACATCCTCTGCCTTTTCCTTTATATCTGGAATTACATCCTCCATAGCGTCCTTAACCTTCTCAGCCGCATCTGAAACCTTTTCTTTTATCTCATCAGACTTGCTATGTGATGTGGTAAAATATGAAGTATAATCTTCATTTGAATCATCACCGGCTTCCTCTGTATCAACAGAATAATCTTCTTTCACATCATTTTCAAGTTTTGCTCCGCATTTTGAGCAGAACACTGCTCCCTTCTTGTTATAATCTCCGCATTCAGGGCAAGCTACAGACTCTTTCAACTCTGCTTTCTTTGTCTTTAATGACATTTTTTCAATAAACAATGCATCTATCACTTCACAGCGTGACTTGATATCCTCATTGCAGGCATTACCATCTGCAAGATATTTTTCATACACAAGCTTACCGATTTCACGGTATTCTTCCTTTATTTTACTATCCGTTTCACCTATTGCAAATGTAAGCTTTCCCACTGAAAGAGCTGTATTTGCCTTATCATAAGCCTTCTTTCCAATTTTCACAGCCTCATCCTTTGCTTTTGAAGCCTGTTCCTTTACTTTTCCGAATAATTCATCCATGATAATTCCCCTTTCTTTATTGGAATTTATTATATATTTCACTGAGCCGTTCTTTTTCCGGCATTTTTATTATGTCCGTTTTACCCGATATAACGCACGTTATATACGTCATATGCATTACTTATACTTATTATACCATACCAATGGAATTAAATCAAGTATTTTATTACAATTGTCACATAAAAAAATGAGGGAGCTTTAAATCTGATTTTTTCAGCATCCCTCATTTTCATTTCACTTTTTTATTTTAATTTTTCTTCCATATCAAGCATATTCCAAACGAATATTCCATATCCCTTTGATGGGTCATTCACAAATACATGAGTCACCGCTCCAATCAGCTTATCATCCTGTATTATAGGCGCTCCGCTCATACCTCTTACTATTCCGCCCGACAGCTCCATAAGTCTGCTGTCTGTTACCTTAAACACCATTCCTTTCGTGTCTTTCGACTCCGGCTTCAACTTTAATATTTCCGCCTCATAATATTGGACTTCTCCGCCTGCAGCATCCGTCATTATATATGCTCTGCCCTCATGCACTTCATTTATTTCCGCTGTCTTGACATGAGTTCCTCTGTTGCATTGATTATTATCATTCAATTTTCCATATACACCTGCGATACTGTTTATTCCTATTACTCCAAGTTCTTCTCCGTTAAAAACAGCATCTATTTCTCCGGGTTCTCCTCTTTTACTTTTCTTTATTGTTAAATCAGTACATTTTTGTATATTTCCCGATTTAACGGTTAAAATACTACCGGTATCATTATCTAAAATTCCATGACCAAGTGCAGCATAGGTACTGCTTTCAGGATTAATATAAGTAAGCGTACCTATTCCGGCTGTACTGTCTTTTACCCAGATACCTAGTCTTGATACATCATCAGACATTACAACAGGTTTTGCCTTAATACTCAGATTTTCATTTCCTCTTCGTATTTCAAGGCTAACTCCATCACGACTCTTATTGACTTCCTCATAAAGCTGTTCTATCGTGCTTAACCCTACACCGTTTGCGGAGTATATTATATCTCCCATACATATCCCCGCTTCTGCCGCAGGACTGCGAATTTGTCCGCTTTTATCTGTAAGCTTTTCCACTCCGGCAACAGTCAGACCATCGGTATATAGCTTAATTCCGACACTCATCCCCGACGGGATAACATATTCCTCTGCCGCATATGCCGTTCCTTGAAATAAAATTACAGCAAAAGCCAATGAAGTTATTTTCTTCACATTGCTTCCTCCTTTCTGCATTAATAATTTCTCACGCAAATAATTTTTTATCCTCGTATTTTATTACCGCTTTTTCCGTTTGGCTTTTTTCAAGCCTTAAGCGCATTTTGGAAATTTTTTATTATTTTTAAAAATCTATGTTTCTTGACAAAATTATATTTTCGTTATATAATTATAATAGAGAAATTTTGAATAAAGGGAATTATAAACATGGCAAATAAATTAAATGACAGACAGCTTGAAGCTGTTACAACTATTGACGGTCCGCTCCTAATAATAGCCGGAGCAGGAAGCGGAAAAACAACTGTAATTGTAAATCGAATTATATATATGATTACTGAAAAAGGTATTCCGCCTTATGAAATTATGGCAATTACCTTTACAAACAAAGCAGCCAACGAAATGCGTGAACGTATAGAGGCAAGTATTGGCAGCATACCAAAGGGCATGTGGGTAGGTACTTTCCATTCTATTTGCGTAAAAATTCTCCGCAGCTGCATTGATGTTATTGGCTACGGCTCAGATTTTGCAATATACGATACAACAGATGTAAAATCTCTTGTGAAGGATTGTATAAAGGAGCTTGGCTTTGATACAGAAGAATATGACCCGAAATATGTAGCCTCACGCATAAGTGATGCAAAAAATAAGATGTATGAACCGACTACATTAGAGTATACTGCCGGTGCAGACTACAGTCTAAAAGATATTGCACGAATATATGCGTTATATCAGAAAAAATTAAAGAAAAATAACGCTCTTGATTTTGATGATATCATTTTCCACACCGTAAAGATATTTAATGAAAATCCTGACATACTTGAACGTTATCAGGAAAGATTTAAATACATAATGGTTGATGAGTATCAAGATACGGATAATTCACAATATCTGCTCATAAATCTGCTCGCACAGAAACATCACAATGTTGCTGTTGTAGGCGATGATGACCAAAGTATCTATGCATTCAGAGGAGCAAATGTCGAAAACATTTTAGGATTTGAGGACGATTATCCGGAGGCAAAAAAAGTAATACTTGACAGAAACTATCGTTCAACCGAAAATATTCTAAATGCAGCCAATGCAGTTATTGCAAACAACAAAAACCGCATGGGCAAAAATCTCTGGTCAGATAAGGGTGAAGGTGAAAAAATCCGTGCTTTTACGGCTTTTAACGAAAAGGGCGAAGGGCAATTTATTGCTTCAGAGATTACTAAGCAGCATAAAGCAGGGAAAAAATACTGTGACTGTGCTGTATTGTATCGAGCAAATGCTCAGTCAAGAGCAATAGAAACTGCATTAAGAGAGTCAAATATACCATATAAAATTCTATCGGGACTTCGATTTTATGACCGCAAGGAAATAAAAGACATACTTGCATATTTGAGATTAGTTAATAACCCAAATGATGATTTAAGTTTAGTCCGTGTTATAAATGAACCTAAAAGAAAAATAGGTGCCGCTTCAATAGGAAAGCTTAATTTGATTGCCCTTGAAAAGGATATGTCAATGTTTGATGTTGCTATGAATGCTTCTGACTATCCAGAACTAAAATCTGCCGCAGCAAGAATTGAGAGTTTTACAAAAATAATATTGAATATCCGAGATACTATGGAAGACATGAAAATATCTGAAATAGTAAATGCTATACAATCAACAAGCGGATACCGAAATGCATTAATGCTTGATGATACTCCCGAAAATCGTTCAAGACTTGAAAACCTTGACGAATTTATGACAGTTGTCAAGGATTATGAGGAGGATACAGAAAACGATCCCGACCTTGAACCATCACTTGCTGGATTTCTTGAAAATATAACACTTTCTGCCGCAGTTGACGACCTTGAAGAAAACGAAGATGCTGTCATATTAATGACAATTCACAGTGCAAAGGGACTTGAATTCCCTGTTGTATTTCTCGCTGGAATGGAGGAAAGGCTTTTCCCAGGAAATCGTTCAATTGTTGACCCCGAGCTTCTTGATGAAGAACGCCGCCTTTGCTATGTTGCAATGACTCGTGCAAAAGAACAGCTGTATATAACAAAAACCGAGCAGCGTTTTATGTACGGAAAAACCGAAACAAGCAAGCCGTCAAGATTTTGGAATGAAATTCCTAAAGAATTAATCGAAGATGTATCTCCGAAAAAACAAAGCATTTTTGAATATGTAACAGACAGACCAAAACGAAGCGGACTTTATGAGAATTTTATGCAGACAAGAAAACCAAAGCCTAAGACCTCTGCTGCTACATCATCAGGTCAGCTTGTACCCGGAACAAGAGTTAAGCATAAAATTTTCGGTGAGGGAACAATTATAAAGGCTGAAGGCAACAAGTCCGCAACAGTACTTCAAATAAGCTTTGACACAGCCGGTGTTAAAACCATGCTTGCAGAATATGCAAAATTGGAAATTATATAAAAATTTAAAAGTACTGTTGCAAAACAAAGTTTTAACTAAATATAATAGTGTATCAAAATGAGTTGTTCGAAACTTATTTTGATACACTTTCAAGCTTGAGTCCCCTGCACCGTTTCTATTGTATGTTGCCTTTCCATACACATCAACCGATAACTCATAGTTGCACTGTCCGTTAATCGGTGTACACATCTAATATTTTAGAATCCGACGGGATTGATGTCTGCAGCAGCCCGACGGAATTGATGCCATTGTCATAGTAGGTGTCTATTATTGAGTCTATATCTGTTATATTGTTCAGACTTTTTCTAATGTCAAAATTTTTTTATTAAAACCCTTGATATTTTCATCCGATTGTAGTATAATATTTCTAGATGTAGGTTGTTGGTCCATGCCTGAGTTAATCGCTTTTTGCGAGGAAACTCTCGTGGCAACACCTACATCTTTTTTATATCATCTATGTCTAAAATGTCATAAACCATTTTTCCCCTACTTCTCTATATCCACTCAAAGCGTCAACTATATATTCATTATCGCCAACTCTAACTCTTACTTTACCTCTATCAAACCCGAGCATACCATCATTTCTTGTATGTTTGGGCTTTTCAAACGTAACATTTTCTTGATTTTCGTATATTTCATCAAGATTGTTGACCATTCTAAGTTTATCAGTGTATTTTTTTCATATTCACGTTCTAATGTTCTCACCTGTTTGGTCTTACGGTCAACAGATCTGTTTTCTCTGCTCAGCATATCAGAAAGTAATTCAAAATATGCACCTGTTTTGTTATGTACATTGTTCATTAAAGCTGCGTCGGATGCCGCTGCTTGAACGGTATTCTGATAATTGACATTTCGTCGGAAGTATATCACGACTGTACACCTCTAATCTATTCATGCCCAAATAACACAAAGAAGCCTGCCGATAAAAGCTTTCCCACTTCCTTTACCGACAGACTTCAAAAAAAAAAACCATAATCAATCACAAATTAATGAAATGAATTATAAGCAATTTCTCCATGCTCACATTCATCTATACCTCTTGCCTCATCCTCAGGATCTACCCTAAGCGGTGTAAATATCTTAACAATCCCCACACAAACAAGAGTTCCTATCGCTGCCAAAGCAACTGTTATAACAATGCTTATCAGCTGCGAAACCAACAAATCAGCACTGCCGAAGAATAAACCTACTCTTCCGTTTACCGACGGATCTGCAAATAATCCGGTAACAATACAGCCGTATAAACCACCTACACCGTGACATCCAAATGCATCGAGTGCATCATCAATTCCAAGCTTTGGCTTTAATACTGACATTGCCATGTAGCACACAGGGCTGACAAGTGCTCCGATTATAAATGATGCCCAAATTGGAACAAATCCTGCTCCCGGAGTTATTGCAACCAATCCTGCAACAGCACCCGTACAAGCACCAACCAACGTCGGCTTACCGTCTTTTATTACATCAATAAGCATCCATGAAAGCATTGCACAAACAGCAGATGTATTTGATGTAAGTAAGGCATGAACCGCAAGACCATCAGCCTTTAATGAACTTCCTGCATTAAATCCAAACCAACCGAACCATAAAAGCGATGCACCAAGTACAACAAAAGGTATATGATGCGGAACAATAGTATTTTTTCCAAAATCTTTTCTCTTTCCAAGGATAATAGCAAGTATCAGTGCCGAAATTCCGGATGATATATGCACTACATTACCTCCCGCAAAGTCAACTGCTCCAAGTTTGTCGATAATTCCCTTTCCCCATACCATATGAGCCATAGGAAAATATACCGCAAACAACCACAATCCAATGAAAAGGAATATTGCCTTAAACTTCATACGACCTGCAATTGAACCTGTAAGCAATGCCGGAGTTATCATAGCAAACATCATTGGGATGCAGCACAGTGGGAACCATATCGTCTATGGGCATTCCATAGAGCATTGTATCCGCATACGGTCCCGGTTCATTCATGGAAACATTATTGAAAAATGCCCATTTGAAGTTTCCGAGGAAACCTCCCTCACCTCCGCTGAATGACAAGGAATAACCGCAAATCATCCATAATACTGATGCAAGACCCATTGTAGCAATAGACATCATCATTGTATTAACTACATTTTTTCTTCTCGAAAGACCTCCATAGAAAAATGCCAATCCCGGCGTCATTATCATTACAAATGCCGCACAGATGAGCATAAATCCCGTATCTCCCGCACTAATTACACTGCTCAATTTTCATCAACCTTTCGTTATGTAATCAAAATAAGCAACAAAAAAGGCGTTCGGAAATATAAACATTTCTCGAACGCCATTGTTCTCATTAACTTTAGACTAATTATACCCCATTTAAGTCTATTTGTCAATACTTTATTTACAATTTTATAATATTGTTGCAATTTATACAAAATGAGTATAGATATATTACTATATCTATACTCATTGCTAAAACTTATACAAGTATGTTACTTTAGATTACATCATTGGCAATAATGTCTTCAAAACTCTCACGCTTTACAATAACCTTCGCCTTTCCGTCTGAAACAGCTACTACTGCCGGACGCGGAATTCTGTTATAATTAGATGCCATTGAATAGTTATATGCTCCTGTTGCAAGTACAGCAAGAATATCGCCTACCTCTGCTTTCGGCATATCTATATCCTTTGCCAATAAGTCACCTGATTCACAGCACTTACCGGCAATTGTTACCTTCTCTGTCTTAGGTGCATTTGCCTTGTTTGCCAATAATGCCGCATACTCTGACTCATAAAGAATATATCTCGGGTTATCACCCATTCCGCCGTCAACCGATATATACTTTCTTACGTTCTTAATATCCTTGATACCACCGACAGTATATAATGTAATACCAGCAGGAGCGACAATTGAACGTCCCGGTTCCATTAAGATAAACGGAATATTAAGACCTCTTGCCTTGGCAGTTGCCTTGACCTGTTCTGAAACGTGCTTTATATATTCGTCATAAGGTACCGGATCATCATTTTCTGTATACATAATTCCGTATCCGCCGCCAAGATTAAGCTTCTTTATTTCAAGACCAAGCTTATCCTTTAAATCACCGGCAAAATTCATCATTACCTCTGCTGCCTTTACAAACGGGTCAATATCGAATATCTGTGAACCGATATGGCAGTGAATACCGTCCGGATTTACATTCGACATTTCATGTGCTTTTTCATAAATTTCAAATGCTTCACCATTTTCAAGAGCAACACCAAACTTTGAATCAATCTGTCCTGTCTGAATGAAACTATGAGTATGTGCATCTATACCCGGCTTAATTCTGAACATAATATCCTGAACAACACCGTGCTTCTTTGCAATTTCATTTAATTTTTCAAGCTCATAAATGTTATCGCAGATTATATGACCTACACCATTTGTTACAGCAAGTTCAAGTTCTTCAACAGTCTTATTATTTCCATGGAAATAAATCTTGTCCATCGGGAATCCTGCCTTTATAGCAGTATACAATTCTCCGCCTGAAACAACATCTGCTCCGAGTCCTTCTTCTGCAACTATCTTGCAGGTATACATTGAACAAAATGCTTTATTTGCATATAATACAAGACCATTTCCGTTATAATACTTGTCCATTGCATTTTTATATACACGGCAATTCTTTCTGAATAAATCCTCATCAAGAACATATAACGGAGTGCCAAACTCCTTTGCTAATTCTACTGTATCATTTTTGCCGATAACAAGATGGTTTTTCTCATTTACCGATAAATCCTCTGATACGAACATATAAATCACCTTCCATCATATATTTAAATATATATAAACAGCCAAAGCTGTTTTAAATCAATCATTTCATAAAACCGCTTTTATACTGCAGCTTCCGCATGCTCTATTACAGGCGGTTTACCCTTTGTGACACACTCCTTTGTAACAGTAACCTTTGTAATGGTTCTGTCTGATGGTGTATCAAACATAATATCCGAAACTGTTTCCTCTATTATTGCTCTCAAACCTCTTGCCCCGGTATTTCTTTCGATTGCCTTATCCGCAATTGCTTCAACTGCATCTTTTTCAAATACAAGTTCAACATCATCCATTGCCATTAATGCCTTATATTGCTTTATAAGAGCATTTTTCGGTCGTGTAAGAATA
The DNA here is from genome assembly GCA_900556575.1 of uncultured Eubacteriales bacterium. Taxonomy (GTDB): domain Bacteria; phylum Bacillota; class Clostridia; order UBA1381; family UBA1381; genus UMGS1958. The sequence continues at coordinate 4,885 of USPO01000011.1, read as the reverse complement.
GTTATAAGAGTATTTCTATCAAGCAAATCAAGTCTTGCAAATACCGGAAGTCTGCCTATAAATTCCGGTATAAGACCAAATTTATGCAAGTCACTCGGTAAAAGCTTTGCCAGCAAATCATTTATGTTGTTATTTTTCTTGCTCTCGATTTTTGCACCAAATCCAAGAGTCTGCTTTCCTATTCTTTCGCTTATTATTCTTTCAATTCCTTCGAAAGCACCGCCGCAAATAAAGAGAATATTAGTTGTATCAATTTCAAAGCAATTTTCCTGATTTGGATGCTTTCTTCCCCCCTTAGGCGGAATTGTAGCAACTGTTCCTTCAAGAACCTTAAGCAGTGCCTGCTGCACACCCTCACCGCTTACATCTCTTGTAATCGAAACATTTTCTGTTTTTCGTGCAATCTTGTCAATCTCATCTATATAAACAATACCGCGCTGTGCTGCCTCGATATTATAATCTGCTGCTTGAATTAACTTTAGAAGAATTGTCTCAACATCCTCTCCGACATAACCTGCCTCTGTAAGTGATGTTGCATCAGCAATTGCAAAAGGTACCTCAAGCATTCTTGCCAAATTTTGAACAAGAAAAGTTTTACCACTGCCTGTAGGACCAACTATAAGTATATTACTCTTCTGAAGCTCTACGTCACCCTCCTTAAATGGGTGATTTATTCTTTTGTAATGATTATATACGGCAACAGAAAGTATTTTCTTTGCCTCCTCCTGACCGATAACATACTGGTCAAGATAATTCTTTATTTCATGCGGTGTAGGAAGCTCGTGCTCCTCAACATAGCTGCTCTGGTCATTTTCATTAAAATCACCGGCTAATATATCATTGCATATCTGAACACATTCATTACAGATATATACACCATGACCCGAAAGCATTTTATTTACTTGATCTTCAAATTTACCGCAAAACGAACATCTTGTTTTTATTTTATTTTCCATACTGTAATCCTATATTAGAAATATATTATATCCAATGCCGGCATAATACCGGCACTAGATATCTAAAGCTTAATTTAAAGCAAATACGAGTTTAAAACCTACAGAATAAAATTTACTTACGCTCGATAACTTCATCTATAAGTCCGTATTCCAATGCTTCCTGTGCTGTGAGATAATTATCACGTTCTGTATCCTCACAAACCTGCTCATAAGTCTTTCCTGTGCGTTCAGCGTAAATTCTATTCATCCTCTCACGAATTCTGATTATGTGATCCGCATGAATTTTAATTTCTGTTGCCTGACCGCCCAAACCACCTGAAATAAGCGGCTGATGAATCATAATTTCACTATTAGGAAGTGAATATCTCTTACCCTTTGCACCTGCCATTAAGAGGAATGACCCCATTGATGCTGCCATACCTATACAAATTGTTGATACATCACACTTAATATACTGCATTGTATCATAAATTGCCATTCCGGCTGAAATTGAACCACCCGGTGAATTAATGTAAAGCTGAATATCCTTATCCGGATCTTTTGCCTCAAGGTAGAGCATCTGAGCTACTACAAGGCTTGCTGTCTGATCTGTAACCTGGTCTGCAAGGAAAATAATTCTATCCTCTAATAATCTTGAGTAAATATCATAGGAGCGCTCGCCTCTATTGCTCTGCTCCACAACCATTGGTACTAATGCCATGCCTTTACCTCCAAATCATTTATATATATGCATTGCATATATCCATATTAAGTATGAACAGCGAAACAAAAGAAAATACCTCCCGTACTCTCCTCCGTTCCGCTGTCCACCATTTATAAAACTTTAAATTCTAATTATTTAACAACTGCGTTGTTTGCTAACATTGTTACAGTCTTCTGCATAGCAAGGTTTGACTTAATGTTTTCCTTCTCTGCATCACCTAAAAGCTCTTTGAGCTTATCAAGCTCCATACCGTAACGCTTAGCCATATCTACTAACTCGAACTCTACATCTTCATCAGTAGCTTCAATACCCTCTGCCTTCATAACTGCTTCAATAACAAGTGAGTTCTTTACAGTCTTTGCAGCCTGCGGTCTGAACTGTTCAGCCATAATTTCACGAGTTGAACCTGTGTACTTAAGATATGTGTCAAGGTTCATGCCCTGATACTGTAATCTCTGAGCAAACTCATTAATCTGGTTGTTTACCTGCTCCTCTATCATAGCAGCCGGAACGTCAACCTCAGCATTTTCTACAACCTTATCAATAACAGCGTTCTCTGTTTCAACCTGAGCCTTGTCAGCAGCAGCCTTTTCAAGCTTCTTTCTAACGTCTGCCTTGTACTCGTCCAATGTATCAAACTCACTTACTTCGCTTGCAAAATCATCATCAAGCTCCGGAAGTTCCTTAACTTGGATTTCCTTAACCTTGCATGCAAATACAGCCGGCTTACCAGCTAAGTTTTCTGCGTGGTACTCCTCCGGGAATGTTACATTTACATCAATATCCTTATCAATCTCAGCACCGATTAACTGATCCTCAAAACCCGGAATAAATGTGTTTGAACCGATTTCAAGAGTATAGTCTGTACCCTCGCCGCCTTCGAACGGAACACCGTCAACACTGCCCTTGAAGTCAAGCTTAATTATGTCTCCTGCTTGTACCGGACGGTCATCAACATCGATCATTCTTGCGTTCTTCTGCTGCTCTGCTTCGATGTCCTTATCAACATCTTCATCAGTAACAGTCGCATCAATCTTATCTACCTCTACGCCCTTGTAATCACCGAGTTTAACTTCCGGCTTTGTTGTAACGAGAGCTGTAAATACAATCGGCTCACCCTTCTTAATATCCTCAACGTCGATTTCCGGTCTTGCAACTATATCAAGGTCTGTTTCCTTAACTGCTGCTTCATAAGCTGCCGGTAATACTGCGTTAATAGCTTCATCATAGAATACACCCGGATAGAGCTTTTCGATAATAGCCTTCGGAGCCTTACCCTTTCTATATCCGTTAATATTAAACTTACCTACGTTCTTTCTGTAAGCATCGTTGCAAGCCTTCTCAAATACATCTGCTGCAACTTCAAAAGTAACCTTTACAAGATTCTTTTCTACTGACTCTGTCTTTACTGCCATTATGACATTTCCTCCTTATTATGATTGCACTATTTTATAAGCACATATCTATTCATTCTAACATATCACATATTATATCATGTAATCTAACTTTTTGCAATTCTTTTTTTGAAAAAACCTTTATTTTTGGGCAATATTTTCAATTTGTTCATATATGTGACCCTATGTCGCCGTTTTTTCTTACAAAACATAAAGTTCAATCTTGAATTATTTTTATGAATTGGTTCATTTTCTTTATTTTCTGCATAGTATATTGTATATGGATACCGCAAGAAAATTTCTTCTTCCCGATAATCAATAAATACATTGTTTTGTTCCGCACAGTTTAAAGCATATTCATCCGAAGAGGATATTGTCATGATATATCCTCTGAAATATAGAATCATATAGGGAGGTAATATCTATGTCAAATCGAAAGCTTAATGACCTTCTGCGCAGCTTTAACGCAAATCAAATAAGCGAAATTAACAATTTTCTAAATTCAGCTAAAGGCAGGCAGCTTAAAAACCGCCTTTCTTCAGCAGATAAGGCAGCACTTCTTGATAAATTTTCACATCTTAACACAAATGATGCAAAACGCCGCATTCAAAGTATGAGTGCAGATGAAATAATAAATCTTATAAGAAAGCTGTGAGGTGAACAAAAATGGCAGATGCAATGGAAACATTAAAGGGACTTTTGGGAGATGATGCGGAGGATAAAATAAAAGGTGTTATGAATTCATTAACTTCATCATCTAATAGCGAAAACAGTCTTGGAAGTACCGAAGAGCTTAATTCAGATATTAAAACACTCATGGATAAGCTGGGAAGCTCACGTTCAGACCCAAGAGCCAATCTGCTGTTATCTCTAAAACCGTACATGAGTGAAGGCAGACGCCGTTCAATAGACGGTGCAGTACGACTGCTTAACCTCGGAAAGCTTTCAGGACTTATGAAAAACTTATAACGGAGGTTTCATTTATGTACAAATCTTATCATTATGATAATATGCCTCAGCCGGCGGCATATAAGCCGCCGCATCATTCACCGCCGCCTCCCTCTCCGGAGCCATGCCCAATCCCCCGAAGCTCAAATGTGCCGTCCGAACAGGACGGCAGCGGAGGCATACTGCATAATTTTTTCGGAGGACTGAAAAATGACGATGTAATTCTTCTTGTTGTAATATTTATACTTTTGCTTGATGACTGTGAGGATAAGCTTTTGCTTGCGGCACTCGGCTTTATATTTTTTTCCGGACTCGGAGATAAATAATAATATTCACAGGAATATTTTATACTAAAATGTACATACTAACTTTGGTGATAGAAAATGAAAACAACTCCAAAATTTTTTAAATGTACTGAATGCAGTACCCTCGTAGAAGCACTCAATCCGCAATGCTGTGATGAAATGACCTGCTGCGGAAAACCTATGGAAATGCTTTTGCCAAATTCAAAAGGAGAACTTGAAGAAAAGCATTTACCGGTAGTCAAACGTGATGGAGATACGCTCACTGTATGCGTAGGAAGAATACTGCATCCAATGACTAAAAATCACAGCATAAAATGGATTGAACTTGTCGGCAGAGGCTTTGAACGTCGAATAAGTCTAAAAAGCGGAGATGACCCTATTGTTTCATTTAAAATACATGAAAACGAACGTCTTATATCAGTATATGCATATTGCAGCGTACACGGACTCTGGCGTACGGAAATAGATGTCTGAAATCAACACAAATATTATTTAACCTAATGTAAAAATCAAATGACATCATTCGCCAATCAATTCTCATAAACTTTTTTATTTTTTTCAAAAAAACACTTGACAAAC
>USPO01000010.1 GCA_900556575.1 uncultured Eubacteriales bacterium | reverse complement strand
CCTATGGTTGGTGCTACTGTTGCTTGCGCTGTTGCTGTTGAAGAGGCTATGAAAGGCTAATCTGCGTGGTTTGCTCGATTTGCTGATTTAGGCTTGCGTACTCAATAATAAAAAATATCCCCTTCCGTACTCTAAACGTACTCCGATTTTGATTTGGAGTACGCATTGAGTACGGAGGGGATTTTGTTTTGTATCGAAAAGTGTTATTTATCACGATATAATCAATTCGATTTTAGATTGAATTTTTTTACAAAGAAATATCCCTCGGACCAAAAAACAGAAAAGTCCGAGGGATATTCTTTATAAGGAGTTCTAAGGAATTAAGTTGATTATAGTTGTTTAAAAAGTAGATTTTAGGTTAAGTAGTTTAAAATGGCTTGATATTTTTTATTGTGCTGAAATTGGTGCATTCTTTCCTTTGTTGTGCCTATAACCGACTGGGTGAAGCTGTGGTCGCCCATATTTTTGAGAATCGGGCAAACCGTATCCAGTACAAAATCGGCAGGAAAAACATCATAAAGATTTTGAGCTGTGATTTTGACGCCGTGGGTGGGTTCCAAATCATTGAATTGGCTTTTCCCGATGCTGCTTATCAATTGTCGGTTTTCCTCTGCGATTTTATCCCGTGCCGTGACACAGTATCGTCTGCTGTTCTGCATATTGCTATCCTCCTTTAACTGAATTATCATTTACTGACAATTGAATTATATCATAAAAAATAAAATAAACAAAAAACAGTCCGAATCTATTGACAAGCAGGGGAACACGGTATATACTGAGAAAAAATAATCAAATCGGAGGAATGTTTTAACTGAACTACAAGCACATTATTTCAGCATTGGAAAAGAATCTTACGGCTTTGGAATGTCTGACAGAATTGGACGGCTTTGAGGAATCGTTAATGGAAAACATACATATCTGCTTATACTGGGAAGCGGTGTGTGATAAAGCTTTGGCTTATGCTTTTTATCTGTCCGAAAACAGCAATGATGTCGTTAAACTAAAAGAAATATCCCAAAGTCTGGCAGATGTCCGAAAAAAGCTTATGAACTCCTTTGGAAACAAAAGAATTTATATTCCTTTTGAAAGATGTTGAATCGGAGGTGTTTGTATTATGAGAAAACCAAGCATTAATCCGTTTTCCGTACAAAATGTAGTGTACCACTTGCTGTTGGGAAACAGTTCTATGACCACGCTCAAACTGAATGTTATGCTCCATATCATAAATCTGCAATTCAAGAGTGCATTCGGCGACCTGCTATGGAATGTCAGCGAGTTTTATGAGGCTAACGGAATACAGAGGTCAATATGGGTAGACTTACGATTCGGATTTATGCCCGAAACCGAGCTTTTCGGTGTAGAAATGTTTAATGCGCAATCAGATTCAAGGCACTGTAAACTGCCAAACAGCTTGAATGGCATCGTGCAAATGGTTCGTGCGATTTATAAAAACCTTAACAATAATGAATTGATGAGTGCCTGTATATTTTCGTCAATACCTTTGCGTGTCCCTGCCGAAAACTTCAACGGTGAAGCGCTTGTTTCCGAGTTTAAGCGGTATGACGAGAAAATATTCTTTGTTGCATACAATGTAGATACTATGGAAAAGATTATAAAGGGATAAACGCTGTTGAGGCCGCTCCCCCAAGCTTCGCATAAGCTGTGAGAACGGCTTCGCTGGTTGCTTTATAAAGAAAAAATATGTGTTTTTCTTTGAGCGTAAAAAGCTCTCGGAAAAGCACATATTTTTCTTTTGCCTACATAGCTTCGCATAACTATGCAAACTCAAAGGCTTCGCAAATGATAATGTATTACAGTATATTCTACGCTTTGCGGGTAATAATGCACATTAAAGCGTTTACACACATTATTACTCACTAATATTGATTATATCAAAAGAATTGTGTATAACAAAATAAAAAAGGCCATTTGCATATCTTGAATGAATCTTTCAGGCATATCAAGCTCTTGAAAAACTTTTGCACCGTAATTCATTTATGAGTTTTGAAAAAAAGTCAATGTTTCCTCTTGAAGAAGTCTTTCAGATTAAATCAAGTCACTGGAATCTTTGTCTATGTTATGCTCGGAATCTTTTTCCCTGTAAAAATTAATTGCCTTGGATTTCGTTTCAATTGGAAGAAATCATGCATTGAAAATGGAAAACATATCTTATGGGGGCTGCACTTTTTATGGTTTTGCTCTTTTTCTTGCAGGATATATGTTGATGGATAAGAAAACTCTTTGCAATTAACCATCAAAGGATTTTTTATTGGGAAATTTTTTGTTGCTTTTTATAATAATATAGGGGCAAATCGGCTGAAACTGGCCAGAGATGATGTAAATAGGTCGTTTGAAGCTTGTTTTTCCTATGACAAAACAGGCACCCGTGCTTTTTATGGAAAGTAAGCCGTTTGTGCCGTGTTTGCGTCATAATCTGATATTTATGCTGTGATAAGCCTGTGCCTGATTTGTCATTTATACTGACATTTCAGGCATTGCACGGCTTGTAAAAAATATTTTTATTTTTTCCGAGTTGACCCTTGAATCCGAAAATATCTTTTTGTATAATTTGGCTGCAAATAATTTATACAAGGAGATATCAAATGACTCAATCAATACAAAAATACACACAATGTTTCGCTGCACACTCAACGCTTAAGAAATCATATTTCAGCTTGCGGGATTTGATGAACACATCAATTATTGTCGCTATTGTATTGTCGTCAATCGCTTCGGACTGCGATGATGTTATGGATGGCTATCAGATGAATGTTTTCACGCTGGACAAAGACAGAAAAGAAATCTTGTGCAGGGAATTGAACCTGACAGCAAATTCGCTTAAAAAGAATCTCATTGAACTGGAGAAACACAGGGTTATTGAAAAGCTTGAAAATGACAAGTATAGAATGAACCCTTTTATTTTTGCGAGATGTACTGAATCCACGATAAAAAGATGCAGGATTTATTGCACAGAAAATTGTCAATGTCCGTTTGAACCGCTTGCAGAAAGCCAAAGGAAATTTTCATTCCTTTTTAATAATATTGAGAATTTAAAGAAATTTGCCTGCTTCACTGGTGCATACGGCTCAAAGAAAATAAGCAAAACGGAGCTATCTGTATTTCTGATGCTGACAGCAGAAGCACAGTCCTGTAAATGCTATCACTCTCCCGAATATTGCAATATTGTTGAGCTTAAATCATCGAATTATAAAAGTCTGGCCAGAACGCTTGGCATTGATGAGCGTTCTGTACGCAGAGCAATTACATCTCTTGTCGATATGCACCTTATTTATAAAATACCTAATGTAAACTATACTTATATGATAAACCCGTTTGTTGCGGCTAAGGGAAACATAAAGCTTATCAGAAACCTGCAATATGAAATGCTTAACGGTAAGCATAGTGATTTCTTCAATGGTTGTGCTCAGGGCGATATTGAGTATTATCGTAGGCTATCATTAGGAAAAAACACAAAGTAAAATCATCCCTCAGAAGCGAAAATGCCTCTGAGGGATAATTTTGTTTGTCAGTTTATCTTTTGATATGACTCGAACCGTTTTATTCTTCGGTAAAGTGAATTTGTGGTCAAGCCTACAAGCTCGGCAAATCGTCTTGCGGTTATTTCGTCCGATTTCCACTTTTTATAGCTTCGTTCAAAAATTTCCTCGTCGATATGTTTGAATTGCTTTCCTGCATATTTCCCCTGAGCCTTGGCAATTGCGATACCCTCACGCTGACGCTGTAGAATTTGCTCACGTTCCAGTTCCGACAGGGCGGCGAAGATGGACAAAACAAATCTTCCCTGCGGAGTGGTAGTGTCGATGTTCTCCTTGACAACAACGAGCTGAACTTTCTTTTCATTGAGTGTATCTACGATAGAGAGCAAATCTCTGATGCTTCGTGATAATCTTGATATGCTTTCTACATACAGAATATCGTCCTCACGAAGATAGTCCAACATTTTTCTCAATTCTGGCCTGTCCGTATTCTTGCCGCTGGCTTTTTCCATAAAGACCTTATCAAGCTTATAACCGTGGAGCAGTTCTTCCTGCCTTGCAGTTTCCTGTTCTATTGTCGAAACTCGGATATAACCTATTTTACTCATATAAACATCCCCTTTACTATAATATAACTGAACATTTGTTCATTTCTATTATAGCAAAACCGAAAATGTATCGTAAGGGTTACTTTTTCAAACGATACATAACGTAAGAGGAATAGTAATTCATACGTTACACATTTATAATAGTATATAAGGGCATACCTTAATGAGACGTTTATGACTAAAGCTTCAAAAGTGCTTTTGGTAATATTCAACAGTTATCGGCGCTAAAAATTGTTGAAAAAACAAAATTAAAATCCTTGTATGAAATCTATTGACTTTTAGTATGTCCTATGATATCCTATAATTGTAGAAAGAAAACAGTTCCGACTACAAAAAACATTTAATATCATTTTGATAGTGTTTAAATCAATCATACAAATACATACGAGTGCCGGTAAATCTGTTTATGCTGGGAACAACGCTCAAGACTTTGGAAGGAATAAAGCCTATGTAATATTAATTACGAATGACGATTACGAGTTAATATAAAATGTATATGAAGATTTAAACCCTCTTGCAGCTTGTGTAAGTCAGGGTTATTTTTATACCCATAAAGCAGATACACGAGTTGCTTTATGGGTTTTATTTATCAAAATGGATGGAGGTATTCACAAAATAAAATTTGAAGGGAGCATTTAATATGAATTCAACAACTAATTACGATTCAATGTTATATACAGTTAACGAGGTGGCAAAGATTATGCACACAAACAAGCAGTATGTGTATAATCTTATCAGTTCCAACCAGTTGCCCGCAATAAAGCTTGGTTCTTTAAAAGTACGCCACGAAACTCTTTGTAATTTCTTTAAAGCCAATGAGGGCAAGGACCTCACTGACCCGTTTAATATAAAGCCTATTTCTTATGTGAGAGGTGAATGCTAATGAAACTCTATACCATAGAAGAAACGGCTAAAATGCTGAATACGACCAAAGCGGATGTTTATAAACTCATCAGAAATAAAGAGCTTTCGGCGATAAAGTTTTGTGAATGTAAGGTTAAAGGCGAATCACTGGACAGCTTTTTTGCCGCTAACAACAGCACAACTATCAATTGCTTCTCTGTAATTGGAGGTGAGTGCTGATGAAGCGTGGGGATGGCGTAAATCTTCGAGACGGAAAATGGCAGTATCGGTTTGAAGGTCCCAAAATAGATGGAAAGCGTAAACAGATAGTCAAAGGCGGTTTTAACACACGGGAAGAAGCTTTTGCGGCGAAATTGAAAGCTATGGCTGAATTTGAAGCCACAGGTGAAGTTTTCAAGCCGTCGGAAATAAGCGTTTCTGACTTTATGGACATGTGGTACAATGATGAGTGTGTGAATAAGAAGAAAAAGACAACTCTTAATAATTATGAAAAGATAATTCGTTTGGATATAAAGCCAGAAATCGGAAAATATAAGCTTCGCACTATATCGCATTCCACACTTCAAAAACTCATTGATAAACTGGCCAGTGAAGGCCGCAGCAGAAACACTATATCCGTTATCAGCGGCGTGCTTACCAGCAGCTTTAATTATGCGGTCGAACCGCTTCATTATATACAGAAAAATCCGATGGAACACGTAAAACTCCCCTCAAAGAGAGCCGAAGGTAATATTGCTCTCAATACAAAGAGTCGTGTTTATATCGATAAAAAACGAATGAATGAGATTTTAACGAGATTCCCAAAAGGTTCATCGGCATATATTCCTTTGCTTCTGGGCTACAGATGTGGACTCAGGATTGGTGAAGCGTATGCCCTTACCTGGGATGACATAGATTTCGAGAATAAAACATTGTCCGTGAATAAGCAGGTTCAATGGCAGAGTAACGGAAATAATAGCGGATATTGGTATTTTTCCGCACCCAAATATGATTCCAATCGTATAATTCAGATAGATGACGCATTCCTGAAAATCCTAAAAAACGAAAAGGAAACTCAGGAACGCAAAGCCAAAGCGTATCTTGATACCGAATATACATTTTATTATGAGGAAAAAGGTACGAGAATCATCAGCACTAATGACAAAGGCAAGAAAATCAATTTTGTGTGCAAAAGAGAGGACGGTACATATATTCAGCCTCGAACTATGCAGCATACATCCTCGGTAATCCATAATCAGCTTGGATTTCCCGAATTTGATTTTCATTCTTTGCGGCATACTCACTGTACAATGCTGCTTGACAATGGTGCTGACCCAAAGTATGTACAGACAAGACTTGGACATAAGAGCGTACAAATTACGCTTGATATTTATCAGCATTTGACGCAAAAGACAAAAAAGACCTGTGACAGCATACTTAACAATATATATGATACACAGACAAAGTGCATATAAATTAGCTTAATCTATATTTATCAAAATAGAAATCAGGAGGTGCAGTTATTATGAATTCTTTCAGTACATTTGAATTGGGAAGAGTGGTTTTGACCTATGGCATCTCAGAAGCATTATACGATAATCCGCTGTTCGAGGAAGAGATTATGGGAGCTTTCATCAGATATTGTGTAAGGGACTGGTCAGATATGGAGCATCAGGAAGATAAAGATATGAATGATGAGGCTTTAGCGACTGGAGAAGGAAGAATCCTGGCGTCATACCAAACCTCACAAGGGAAAATTTATATTATTACAGAATGGGACAGAAGCTACACAACGATTATGTTTGCCGAAGAATATTGATTTAACGTGGTATGGTTTGTTACCGTAAAAGTGTTTGTGCTTTCCAAGCTTATAGAAGAGTGCAGGAAAGCACTTTTTTAATGTTTTGATGTTAGGGGTGAATATGGATAATAATATCAGTCGATAATTAAGTCAATAAAAATAAACGAATATAATATTTTTCTTGACTTAAAAGTATAAAGGTGATATACTGGTTATAATAAAAAGCCGAAAGGAGTACAGCCTATATGATTAGAAAGGTAACTGGCCAGCTTATCAACTGGAAGAACAGCACTACCCGAAAACCTCTTATCCTGAATGGGGCAAGACAGGTCGGAAAGACATATATTCTTCGTGAATTCGGTAAAGCAAACTATAAAACGTGGTATATATAAACCTTGAAAGTAATGAAACAGCGGCATCAATGTTTGATGGCGACATTGACCCAAAGCGGCTCATCAAATGCCTTGAAGCAGAGGCAGGAGAGCGTATTCTTCCCAATGACACTCTTGTTATTCTTGATGAAATACAGTCCTGTGAACGTGCTGCCACTTCCCTAAAGTATTTTTGTGAGGAAGCTCCCGAATATCATATTGCAGCGGCAGGAAGCCTGCTTGGCGTAGCTATAAACCGAAACAAGACATCGTTCCCAGTTGGAAAGGTGAATATTATTCAGCTTTTTCCTCTCGATTTTGAGGAGTTTATGTGGGCAACGGGCAATGATAAGCTTTGTGATGAAATAAAACGCTGCTATAACAGCATTTAACCTATGAATGAGGCTCTTCACAAAAAGGCTGTTTCTCTGTACTATGATTATCTTATTGTTGGAGGAATGCCAGAGGCTGTCAAGTCATTTGTGGAAACAAATTCATATATAGATGCCAGCCTTGTTCAGACAAGTATTATAGACAACTATACTGCTGATATGGCCAAATATGCAAGCAATACCGAAACTGTGAAAATCAGAGCTTGCTATAACTCCATTCCCGCACAGCTTGCCAAGGACAATAAGAAATTTCAGTATAAAGTCGTCCAGAAAGGCGGCTCGGCATCTATATTCGGAGCATCTCTTGACTGGCTCAAACAGGCAGGTGTCATACTTGAATGTCAGCGAATCGACCAGGGAATGCATCCTCTGGCCGTTTATGCGGACCAGACCGCTTTCAAAGTGTATATGTCCGATGTCGGTCTGCTTGTAAACAAGTCTAAGATGTCGGTCAATACTATTCTTTCGGGTGAAGCGAATATCTTTATGGGAGCGGTTACGGAAAATTACGTTGCGCAGCAGTACGCAGCCAAAGGGTATCCGCTTTACTACTGGTCAACAGCCAATTCGCAGGCAGAACTGGATTTTGTTCTTCAGAAAGAGGACGAGATATACGCTGTTGAGGTCAAAAAGGGAGAACACGTCCGTTCAAGAAGTCTCAGTGTGTTCTCACAGAAGTTTTCTCCGAATGTGGCTATTCGGCTTTCACAGAAGAATTTCGGAAAGACAGAAGATGTTATTTCCATACCGCTTTATGCTGCGTTTTTGATGTGAGTTTTATTATATACAAAACAGTCCGCATTCTTTATGGTATGCGGACTGTTTTTGTGGTTTGCTGGCCAGATAGTCAAACATTTTCAATAAAGCTATTGAAATCATCAACTGCGGTGAACACGGCCCCTCTGTTGATTGCCTCAAAATGCTTTTGACCGCATTTGATTTTTTGATATTCGGTGGGGCGAAGTGACTGTTCGTTAATATTGGCTTTTGTTTCAATGACAAAGTATAGTTTTTTCATTCCGTCTTTTTCAATAAGCACTGCCCAGTCAGGGTTATATGAACCCAAAGGAGTAGAAACCTTAAACCAATCAGGAAGTTTGGCATATAATTTAATATCTTCGTTTGCTTCAAACTTCTGCGCAAAAGTGGCTTCGTTATCACTGTCATATACCACATAGTCATAAACGGACTTCTTGGCTTCAATCATATTGTGTTCGAGATATCCTGCAAGTTCTTCTGTATCAAACAACTCTTGAGCATAATACTCATCATCACCAAGTCTTGTGTATTTTATTCCATCGACGAGCATTGACTTCATATTTGCAGAGATAATCTTGTTTGCATCTTCCATATACTTCTGAGGATTCTTCTTAAACATATCAAGTGTTCCGCTGCATTTTAGTATCGAAACAATCGTCCTGCGAGTAAGACTGGTATTCGTTTGAAGGTATGTTACAACATCTGGAAGCATTTGAGTTTCTTCACCTGAATAGACAGTGGTATGAACCTTTTCTGTTGTTTCAAGCCCTCCTGCTGTGTGCTTAAGCTCAGCTTTGGAGTAAATCAGTTTGGCGGAAGCAGTATTAAGGTTAGCCCTCATTTCATCGCTGCATTTCTGTATAAGCTTATTCGAGTCGAATGAAACGGAATAAGCTGTTTTGTATTTTATCTTATCCCACAGCTCTTTAAAATCGGGACTTAAATATATCTGTTTGTTAAGCGTTACTGTTTTCTTTTCTGAAGCAGGCTTAATATTGAGATTTCCGCTGATTTTCTTGCAGATGGCTGTAATTGCAGACAAGTTATCCTTTACTTCATCGGGAATAATGAGTGCGTTGTCTTTAAGGGCTCTTTTCAGCTTATCCTGGACTTTTCCTTTGTCGTCGATATAACCGTTATCCTCAAATGATTTATATATAGCTGCTGATTTTTCTGCACCGAGGTAGCTTATGTTCCCATTTGAATCGGTCACGCTGATATTGGCGAAGGTATGTTTTTCAATATATCCAAAACGGATACCTTCATCATCTTCATATTCGTGCTGAAGACTTTTGGCATAATCTTCATAGCTTTCATTTGCCATTACAGTAAGTGTATTTATTGCCGAACCGTGCAGACGTTCACCCATTTGATTAACGCATAAACGCAGACCACGACCTATTTCCTGACGTTTCTTTATTTCACTGTTTGTTTCGTTAAGTGTACAAATCTGAAAAACATTAGGATTATCCCAGCCTTCACGAAGTGCAGAGTGTGAAAAGATGAACCGAAGCTTTGTATCAAAAGATAAAAGTTTTTCCTTATCTTTCATAATAAGGTTATAAACATCATCATCAGACGTTGTTGTTCCGTTGGTATCCTTGAAAACTCCCTTTTTATCCACAGAAAAATATCCATTATGTACAATGGTTTCATCGTCACTGATAAGCTTTGCATCAATAAGCTTTTTATATTTTGGACGTTGGATAAGCTCTTTATAATGCTTTTCAAAAAGCTGAGCATATTTGCCTTTATGAGCATTTCCGTCTTCATCATAATAACGATAATTTGCAACTCTGTCGATAAAGAACAGACTGAGAACTTTTATGCCTTTGCTGCTTAAAATAAGCTCTTTGTTCAGATGTTCCTCAATGGTTTTGCGTATCTGCTGCTCCTTGATTGCTGTATCGTCTATATCGCCCACGGCACGACCTATGCGCAGTATCTCAGGTTTCATAGTGAAGCTCACATATTCTTCGCCCTTTTCACAGTATATCTCATCAACGATGTATCCTTCATAAATGGAACGATTACCTGAAAGCTTTTCAGAGAGGTCACTTCCCTGTTTTACAGTCACGACCTTACGCTTTACCTCACCTTTTACGAGGGCATCAATCTCAATTTTGGCAGTGATAGGCGATTTCCTGTTATCGACAGATTTAAGCAGCATATATGCACGATTATGATAACCGCTTGCCGCAAAGCTTGCTACTTCAATCTGCTTAACAAGATTCATTTCAAATGCATCAATAGCATCAAGCTTATAAACGCAGTTGTGTTTTTCCACGTGTGTTGCTGAATATCTTAGGGTGCATAAAGGATTAAGAGAGGCAATTGCTTCTTTTGATTTTGGCGTTGTATCAACAGACTGCGGTTCATCAATAATAACGAACGGATTTGTTTCCGCAATAAGGTCTATCGGACGCATACCATTCATTTTATCATTTGAACGATGAATCAGGTTAGCTTTGTTCTCCTTTTCAGGGTCCGTAAAGCTTTTGCGGAATGCATCTATGTTAATAACCATTATCTGAATATTATCGGCTACAGCAAAATCACGTACCTGACTCAGCTTTCCGCTGTCATAAACAAAATAGTCGTATGGTGTATTATCAAACAGCATATCAAAATGTTCTTTTGTTATGTCCAAAGATTTTTTTACACCCTCTTTGATTGCAATGCTGGGAACAACGATAATAAATTTAGTAAATCCGTATGCCTTGTTCAGCTCAAATATTGTACGCAGATACACATAAGTTTTACCTGTACCCGTTTCCATTTCAATGTCAAAGTCATATTTACCGTGTTCAAGAGCGGTCGATTGTTTAAGACCATTGCGGAGCTGAACTTCATTCAAATTATCAAGGATATCTTCTTCATCAAGTTCAAGTTTATTGCCGATACCGGTAGTAGAAAAGAATGTTCCCTGTCCTTCCATTGTATTATAAAGTGACACAGTAAAATTCGAATGTTTCGGTGTCTGGCCTCTGAATAGGTCAACAACGGAGGAGATAGCCTGTTCCTGATATTCAAGGTTGGCGTCAAATTGTAGTTTCATCTTTTCCTCCATTTTTATCAAATGAATTATTTTTGATTATTGTCTTATAATTAACAAATCGTTGATTTAGAATTTTATCTATTAATTCTATTTCATATTCTTTAGCATTCAACTTTTCATAATCTGACAACCTTTTTCTTTCGTTATGTATGTTCATTAATGAATTGAAGAGATAATACAGAAATATACTTGTACCAACACAAAGAATAATGCTTAATATTATTTTTACGCTTAATGGTGCATCTTGTGTAGATTTAGATATTTCTTCACTTTTATCTAAAAACCAAAACGAAAACGAAATTATAGCTGAAGTTAATAGAGATATTAAAATTGACGAATAAAAGTCTTTTGATGTAGTTGTATAAAAATATATTTCTTCCTTTCGAGTAATTAACAATTCAGAACATCCGGTTAATTTCTCATAATATTCATCTAAAAAATTGCAAAATTCATATTTTTTAGCTTCAAGTGATGTTTTGCCATTCTGCTTCATTATTTCTTTTGCTTTATTGTTTATATCATCTGTAATTGATAATATTTTTGCTTTTTTTCCCATATTATTACCTCACACCGTAGTAAACGCATTTTCTTCAAGTCCAGCCTGAACAAGTGTCAGCTTAACATTTGTCTTTGTGCAGTCATCAACAAAGCCGTTATCCCTGAAAACAACTTTCCAGGTTTCGGGAGCCTGTTCCTTATACATTTTGACCATACCTTCCGCAACGGAGACGGTGATATTATCGTCCAGACACATCATCAATGCACCAAAGCCGATAGAATATATTTTTCTGCCGTCAATCTCTGTAACATCAATCGGATATGAGAGGTCAAGACCCATTTTGAGCATAAATTCATATACAATATCCTCTTCGGTTCTGTCGGGGACATAGTTGCTTATCATATCATCAAGAGTAACTTCAAGATTTTCAAAGTCGGGATTCCATTTTTTTAGATTGGAGCTGTCAAGCTTGAATACCTTAAAACCGATATCGGGAACGCTTTTTGGTTCTTCTCCGATTTTAAGCTGAACGTTATCGCTTTCGATTTCTTCCTTTATTTTTTCGCCTGCACGGCGGATTCGCTCCTTGCCTATTTCGCAGATATTCTTATAGCCTGCCTTGAAAGCCTCTGAATCCTCCTGGGTCGGTTCGGGAAGCTGAACGCAGATAAAGCGTCTGTTTCCGCCGTCCTCTGCATTAAGCTGCATAACAGCGTGGGCGGTTGTGGCTGAACCGCTGAAGAAGTCGAGAACAACATAATCTTTATCAGACGAATTATTAATTTCTAAAGATAATAAAAATTTTATTAATTGTTTAGGTTTGGTAAAATCAAAAATAGCTTTATCATTAAATAAACTGCGAGTATCTTTGGTTCCTTCTTGATTAAAAGGTCCATTCATTAACGAAAGAGGTTTACCTCTTCGCATATTTCCATTATCGTCCCTAAGATATGATTTGGAACGCACAGAATATGTACCGTCTGATTGTAAATTAAATTCAACTTCGTTATTTGCAATAGCAGATAACAACTTGCCTTTTTCCCATACCCATTGTTTTCTTGGATGAATTGTAGTTCCATTATAATCAATAGTATACATTAAATTTGGTCTATCAGCTAAACTATTAGTCATTAAGGGCTGTGTCATATAGCCCCCTCTATAAGAGAATTTCTCATCTTTTTTGTTATACATTTTCTGACCTTCGTCATCGAGTTCAGACGTAATATTCGATATTAGCTTTTTACTATAACACAAAATATACTCGTGGACACTTATAAAACCAACTGTATATGCTCCAGCGCCATATTTATTTTTCCAAACTATCTTTTCAATAAAGTTATCTTCTCCAAATATCTCATCACATATTTTCTTAAGATTATCTACTTCACAATCATCAATGGAAATAAAAATTACGCCGTCATCAGAAAGCAAATTTCTTGCAAGCCTTAAACGAGGATACATCATATTAAGCCAGTCGGTATGAAAACGTCCGCTTGCTTCTGTGTTTGTGCTTATCTTATTGCCCTCTTCATCTGTCTGACCTGTAATAGCTTTGTAGTTCTCAATGCTGTCGTGGTAATTATCGGGATAAACAAAGTCCTTACCCGTATTGTAAGGCGGGTCTATGTAAATCATCTTAATTTTTCCGTGATAGCTTTTCTGCAGGATTTTCAAAACTTCAAGATTATCGCCCTCGATGTAAAGGTTCTGGGTATCGTCCCAGTTTTTGCTTTCTTCTCTGCAGGGACGAAGTGTGCCTGTTGACGGTGTCTGTGAAAAGCGTAAAGCTCTGCCTTTGCCGTTCCATTTAAAGTTATAGCGTTCCTTGTCATCATCAACATACTCGCCAAGTATCTGGCGGAGCATATCAAAATCAATCTTCCCGTCACATTCCACCTCGGGGAACAGCTGACGGAGATTTTTTATGTTTTCATCAAGTATATCAAGAGATTTTCCGTTAAGTGTTGGCATTTATGGTGTCCTCCATTTCGATATTAAAATTTGTTATGCTAAAAGACCGTAGGCATTTTCTCTTTTTATTATTGTTATCAACAACGACATTCGATTCAATGCAAAGTGTTTCTCTATATCTGTAACCCTCTTGGCTTATTAATATTAGCTCCATATTTATATATGGAAGAATATCTGTATCATTTATATCAATTTCAACAATCTTATCTTTTTGCTCCTCAAGAAATTCTTGTTTAAACTCAAACAAAACTCTCTTCGTTTCACTAATTTTGAAATTAGTATTTCCCACGATAAAAGCATTCTTATATGGAATTAAACTATGCTTAGTTGATAAACAAAACTCGATTTTATTTATAAAAGCTGAAATTATATCACTATTACCTGAATTGACGAAATCAACTGCTAAAGTAGCGATTGATGTAGTTATTCCACTCCTTGGTTCAGTAATAAATAGTAGTTGAATTGTTACTGAGTCATCCTTAAGTGTTTTTACAGAATCAGTTTGTATTGATATATCTTTTCCAACATAAAAATTATAACATTTTGAATTAGGTATCAAACAAGGTTTCGTTTTAGATAATTCAAGGTCTAACATTCTTTTGTTCATATTATTTGCTTGTTTACTCAAATGAACAGTAACTGCTCCCAATAAAACCGTTCCTATAAATGATAAAACATTACCATAATAGGATAAGACCTCTTCTGCACCCCATTTGGTTAGATAACCATCATTTTTCATATACAGCTCGTTTATTATTATAGGACCAATTATAATCGCAATCAACGAAAGAAATATAGAAATAATTATCAAAGCTGTTTTACACTGTTTTTTCATAATTTCTGTTTCTCCAGTTTCTTTATCTTCATATTGATTTCCATTTTCCTATTAAACTCGGTAGCCTTTTTAAGCTCCGCACGCAAAGCTGCAATCTGACTGTCAATTTCAGCATTTCTGCGAAGCAGTTCACGGGCATCTTCACCGTTTATTTCCTTATCGGTGAGCTTTTCGGCATTGAATACAGCAACCGCATCAACAATATCCGAATACATATCAAAAAAGTTTGTATAACGTAAGTTTCTGATATTGAGCTTGTCCCATAAGTCGCTGTCGTTATCCAGCCATTCGGTACAGATAGTTTCTTCAAGGGTGATTTTATCGTTATCTGCAAGGCTGAATCGCTGATGAGCCGCCCACACCTGATATTTATCCTCAAAGCTGAATATCAGCAGCATAGGATATGGAATCGCACGCATTATTATTTCTGCTATACGCTTGATACCCTTGTTGTCGCTGAGTTCGACCTCCATAACCTCAATTTCAAGATACTCCCTTTCTTCGGTGGCATACGCAGGAACATTCATATTGTCTTGATTAAGACAATAAATCCAGGTTATCCTGTCGATTGAGTTCACGAACAAATCCTTATCTTCTTTGGAAAGAACGGCGTTTTCATAGAACATCTTTTTAAAAACAGTTCGGTTTATTCTGCATTCATCTGGAATATTTAGTTTATTGTAAATGTCCATAGCCACTCCTTATTTTATAACAAGAAAGGTTACAAGTTCAAAATCCTCAATTCCATCAAAAAGTGATGTCTGCATAGCAGTTCCGCCTCTGCTGAATAAGCTTGCCACACCTATTTCCTGCTTTTTGCCAATAAGCTCCTGTATTGATGCTTCCAAAAGGTCGGAATATTTCTTCATATTGTGCCCTTCATCGGTTTCGGCATTAAATTCAGCAACAAGGTCTGCAAGGACCTCGTTTTTACCGCAGCAGAGCTTTTTATAATAATCAAGAATACGTTTTACCTGCAAATATGAAAGCTTGACTTCGCCGTCCTCGGTTATATATACAAGATAGAACGGAAATAGCGGATTCTGCTCTTTCGTTTGTTCTTTACCCTGAAGCTGACGTAGCGTGAAAATCACACCAGGCTTTACTGTATCACGCAGGCTGTCGTCTATATCAGTTACAGCGTAAAGGCCAGAGGGAGCATCGCTTAGCTGTTTACGGTGTGTTTTCATATACTCCATAAGGTCTGTTTTGAAATCGTTGAACGTAACATCTGTTATGGATATGCCGCCTGAGATATCTTCAAGGTCAACAACTTCATTTTGAAGCTGTTCAAGCTGCTTTTTACGGTATTCGAGGTCTTTCATTTCTTTGCTTTCTGTTTCCTCAATATAATCTTCTTCGCCTGTTGCAGAAACATTAAGCAGGACCATACGCCCCTTGACACGCTGTGCAAGGTTTATATATTTATCAAGTTCCTTCATTGCCCAGAAATTCACAAGCTGGATTTCTTTGTTTGTTGAACCGATGCGGTCAATACGTCCGAAACGCTGAATAATACGAACTGGATTCCAGTGTATATCATAGTTTATCAGATAATCACAGTCCTGTAAATTCTGACCCTCGGAAATACAGTCGGTTGCAAT
>USPO01000009.1 GCA_900556575.1 uncultured Eubacteriales bacterium | reverse complement strand
CAATAGATTCATTTAAGGGGAGTATGACTTCTATTGAAGCGGGAAGGGCAGCGGCGGAAGGAATATTAAGAGTTTTTCCGAATGCGGAGATTGAAGTGCGTCCTCTTGCAGATGGAGGAGAGGGAACAGTTGAAGCGCTTACAGAGGGTATGAACGGAATTATAACAGAAATTGAAGTTACCGGACCATTAGGAAATAGAGTTAAGGCGAGATATGGAATTATATATGAGACCAAAACAGCTATAATTGAAATGTCTGCGGCGGCGGGAATTACGCTGATACCACGTGAAAAATTAAATCCGTTAAAAACCACAACTTATGGTGTCGGTGAAATGATAAGAGATGCGGTGTCAAAGGGGTGTCGTGAATTTATAGTAGGAATAGGCGGCAGTGCGACAAATGACGGAGGAACGGGAATGCTTTCGGCATTGGGCTTTGAATTGCTCGACGGAAATGGAAATACGATACCTTTAGGGGCGGAGGGACTAAAAATTTTGGAAAAAATAAAATGTGATAATATTATTCCGGAACTTAGCAAATGTAGTTTCTATATTGCCTGTGATGTTACAAATCCGCTGTGCGGAGATAACGGCTGCAGTGCCGTTTACGGTCCGCAGAAGGGAGCGGATGAACAAATGATATATAATATGGATGGGTGGTTAAAAAGCTTTGCGCAGCTTACAAAGAAAATATATCCGCACTCGGATATGAATTATCCGGGTACAGGTGCGGCAGGAGGAATAGGATTTGCGTTTAAATCATTTTTAAAAGGACAATTGCGTCCGGGTATAGAACTTGTTCTTGAAAGAACAGAACTTGAAAAATATATTAAAGATGCCGATATTGTTATTACGGGGGAGGGCAGACTTGATTTTCAGACCTCTATGGGAAAAGCTCCTGTAGGTGTTGCAAAACTCGCAAAAAAATACGGAAAAAAAGTAATTGCATTTTCTGGATGCGTAACGGAAGATGCGGGAGAATGTAACAAAAACGGAATAGATGCATTTTTCCCTATATTAAGAACGGTATGCAGCATTGACGAGGCAATGGATGAGGAAAATGCAAAGAGAAATATGGCGGATACAGCAGAACAGGTATTTCGATTAATCGCAGAATACGGGATATAAAAGGAGTAGGAACGGCGGTAAAACGAAGTTTTGCAGCAGTCCCTCATATTTCACACTTCATATGCATAGAATGTAGAAAAACAGGCATAGCCTGATTACAGCCGCTGCGGCGGCAGGGGAGGACAGTATATGAAGGATTACATAGCACAGCGTGCAGCTGAACTGGCACATTATATAGTAGATAATAATGCGACTGTGCGTAAGGCGGCAGGGGTGTACAACGTTTCAAAGTCGACCGTACATAAGGATGTTCATGAAAGGCTGCGTTCTGTCAATCCGGCTCTCTTCAAGGAGGCGGGAGAAGTACTTGAACGCAACAAGGCACAAAGACATTTGAGAGGCGGAATGGCAACAAAGGAGAAGTATATGAAAAGAAGAATAGAAAAAGAAGCAATGAAGAATAAAACCGGTACTGACCAATGATAAAATATATCAATTGAAAATATTAAGAAATTTAATATTTAAACAAAAAGGCTTCCGAAATTTCTCAGAGAAATTTCGGAAGCCTTTTACAATATGTATGATGAAAATTTGTCTAATTCTTATAAAAATTCGGCTTAATATAAATTTAACAAAAACTTTTTCTGAAAAAAACGTGAAAAATCAAACGTTAAAAAAATAACGGTATTTTCGGCAAAATGCATCCTTTTTGGTTTTAATTACGGAGAAAAATGTACATCATTTCTGTATATGTTTCAAAAAATATGCAAAAATAAAACATAATTAAAACGAAAATTTCATATAGATTAAAAGCGTGTTACGACTTTTGTACAAAAATTTTAAATAATGTAAAAAAAATCAGTAAAACTCTTGACATTTTGCTGATTTTTTGGTACAATAGTAGTATAAACCATGGACAGCACAAAAACATAGAGAGTTCAAAAGGCGTACTCTTTGACAGTTAGTATGAATGACATACGGTGAAGTTGATTGTTGAAGTTGATTTGATGTATTTGGATTGATTGCAGTACGCCGTTGAATATGCGGCTTATTTTTTTGTTTTATAACGTTTTTGATTTGCAGCTGCATATTGTCAAAAAAGAGAAGGAGAGAGTTAATCTTGAATAGAATTACAAAGACACTTGTCTTGTCTGCGCTTTCCGCAACCACTGCGTTAGGTTCAATGGGAGTTTTCGGACCGGGCCTGACGACAGCCTCAGCCGTAGATTTGAGCGGCTGGGCGATAAGTGAATATCAGGCAGCGAATGCTGCGGGATTATGCTCATATGCTGTCGTATCAAATAATATGACAGATAATATAACAAGACAGGAGTTCTGCGAATTAGCAGTCAACTTATACAAGAAGCTTACAAACGAACAGCTTGTCGAGCCGGCCGGTTCACCGTTTACCGATACGGATAATAAGGCAGTTAAGCAGGCATATGTTTACGGTCTTGTATCGGGTACAAGTGATACTACATTTACACCGGACAGACTCGTAACCAGAGAAGAAATGGCAAAGATGCTCGTAGGAGTTCTTACATCGAGCGAATCGGATTTTTACTTATCTGACGGAGAGTCAGATTCGTATGTAATCAATGAATTCGAGGATGGAGACAGTGTAAGTTCTTGGGCAAAGAGTGCTGTTATAACTTCATTAAACTACTCTTTAATGAATGGTGTAACAAGTGATTATTTGGCACCGACAGGTGCAACCACGAGAGAGCAGGCTATTGCCAGCGTAAATCGTGCATACAATAAATTCGGAGAGAATGATGGATATGAATTGGCAGCTCCGGTAATTGTTCTTCCGTCAGATAACGCTGAAATCGAGGAGGGTTCGTTCAATGTAGAGTGGACAGCTACTCCAGGTGCAGAAAAGTACATATATGTGATAAAGGATTCAGACGGTGAGGCTGTTGACAAGTTTGAAACAACAGAAACATCTGTCAAAGTTGAATCAAGAAAGTTAAAGGGTAATAATGATTACTCAATCATGGTAGGAGCAATTATGACAGATGGCTCCGAGTGTTATAGTGTGCCGGTTGATTTCAAGTACAAGTCATCAAAGAAATCATCAGCATTATCAAGCTCAAAGTCATATACAGCAGACAACGAAACTGCACAGAAGTTAATTGATACAGCAGCTGATTATTTAGGTGTTCCTTATGTTTGGGGCGGAACTTCACCGTCAGGATTTGACTGTTCAGGATTTGTACAGTATGTATGCAAGCAGAATGGAATTTCTATTGCAAGAGTAGCGGACGATCAGTTACATAAGAGCGGTTCGTATGTTAAAAAGAGCGATTTACAGCCGGGAGATTTGGTATTCTTCGGTTCGGGAGATTACGCAACTCATGTAGGTATGTATGTCGGCGACGGTATGATGATTCATGCACCGTCAACGGGAAAGAGTATCATGTATACTTCTATCGAATCAGATTATTATAAATCGAGATACATCGGAGCAAAGCGAGTATATTGATTGTACAGAGGTAAAATGTTATCTCTGTATGAGAGATGGCATTGAATCCGATATAAGAGGGGACTTTGGTTCTGCATTTGCAGGGTCGGAGTCCCTTTTTGATTAAATACAGCCTGACCGTTAATTATGATGTCAGGCATATTTTATTTTCTTTGGGAATAAATTATCTTGAGGTGATTTTATGAAAAAGCTTATCGCTGTACCGCTTTTAATTTCCTCCTTTTTTGCCGGATGCTCATATTCCAATAACTCTTTACCCGATAATGAGCCTTTGCCGGAAATCGAAGTAACGGAACTTCCATCGCCGAGTCCGGTACCGACTGTTGTACCTGTTCGTGATTATGAAGTGATGGATTCAAAGGGAATAGGATGGGGATTTGTGCGAAAAAAAGGAAGTGAACCGGAACTGCCGTCGGGGCAGATTGCTGATTTGGAGAAAAACGGCGGTATTTATCTTGACCACAGCGGAGAAAAAAATCTTTACCTTACTTTTGATGAGGGATATGAAAACGGATATACTGCAAAAATATTGGATACACTTGCAGAAAAGCAAGTAAAAGCAGCATTCTTTGTTACGGGACCATATCTTGAAAGTCAGAAGGAATTGATACAGAGAATGATTGATGAGGGGCATATAGTGGGAAATCACACTGTAAATCATTTAAATTTGCCAAAACAGCCGACTAAAACGGTACAGAATGAGCTTGAGGAATTGAATAAGAAGAGTGAGGAACTATATGGATATTCCATGCACTATATGAGACCGCCGGAGGGCGAATACAGTGTTAAAGTACTTGCAATAGCATCGGATTTGGGATATAAGACTGTAATGTGGAGTATGGCATATAAGGACTGGGACGTGAATATTCAGGAAGGAGCCGCTCATGCCGTAAATCAAGTGATACCGTATCTTCATCCGGGAGCGGTAATGCTGCTTCATGCCGTATCTTCGGATAATACCTCTGCCTTGGGAGAGATAATCGATACGGCGAGGGGGATGGGATATGAGTTTAAGTCACTGGATGAATATAACGGCGAAGGGGCTGCTGCAAAATAAAAACTTTGCAGCAGCCCGATAAAAACATTTTTATGTCTTATTTATAATATTTCGTTTTATTTTGTCCTGTCCGGTATTATCGGGCATTATTTGGAGCTTTATTGTAATAAATACATTCGGCTATATATTGTTCGAGTGCCTGCCATTGGTCGATTGTACCAGATTTGATTTGCAAATCAATTTCGGGAATTCTTGTAATCATTCTTATTAAATTTTTTTCACTGAATCCGGCTGCACTTGAGAGATATTTTCCGGCAACAAACGGTGCCGTTCCGATAAGTTTGGCAGCTTCAAACTTGTTTTTTGTACCGCAGGTTTTTGCTTTGAGTATTTTTTCAACACTTGCGTATAGGAGATAAAGCACGCCGAATGCACTTTCATTGGACGTTCTTAATTCGGATACTACCTTCATTGCGGCAGCTGCATTATGATACATTATGGCATCTGTAAGGTCAAAAATCTGCAGAACCGTTGATTTGGAGACAACTTTGTCAATATCTGTTTTTGTTATAACTTTTTCACAGTAGTTTTCAAGCTTTATAAATTCATTGTTCAGATTGTTGAGTCCCGGGTCAACTATGTGTACGAGGTATTCGGCGCAGTCTTTTGATATTTTCAGTTTTGCATTCAATGATCTTCTCATGACCCATGTTATAAGATCTGTTTCCGATTGAATTTCAAATTCTACTGCTCGTCCGACTTTTTTTGCAGCTTTGTACAGATTGCTTCGTTTATCTATGCTGCTTTCATTAAATACGATAACGGTATCATCACTTAAACGTTCAAATTTTTGTTTCCAGAAGTTCTGCACCTCTTCAGAGGTACGCTTGAATATACCGCTGTCACGAATAATGAGCAGTTTTTTATCTGTCATCATCGGAAAGCTTTCCAATGCATTGTCGTATTCGGAAAGTTCGGTATCATTTCCTTCAAACTTGAAATGATTAAATTCCGGAAAACCGGCATCCGGAACCATGTCCGTAATCTTTTTTTCGTATGAGTCCCTAATGTATGCTTCATCACCGTAAAGCAGGTACAGGGGCATAAGCTTCCCTTCGGAAAGCTCTTTCTTTAAATTGACTATTGAAAAATCGGTACTTTTGCTTGCCATATTAATTGTTCTTTCTGTAATATATTAATTTGGTTTGTGGAAATATAAGAGCATAGCAGCAATGATATTCGGTATAAAAACACAGCTCATAACTCCGGATTTCGATTACCAATTAAAAATTATTATATCATAATAACCATATAAAAGCAAGTAAAAATGCCAATGTTACGTTAAAACTACTAATATTACATTTTTGTTACAGAAAAGATACAAAAAAGCTACAAAACCCCTTGACAAATGCTTTTTTTTGGTGTATAATATCATTTGTAATGAAAATGTAATATTGTAATAATACCGTAATTGATAGGCAATAATTGAAATGATAAAGGGAGCCTATATGGACAATAGGGAGGTTTAATTTATAATGAAGAATTTTAAGCATTCACTTTTAGCAATGATTGCTGTAGCTATGATAACCTCGTTAGCTGCAGTACAGGCTAAAGATCTCAGGAATACATCAGCAATCAAAAATCTTACAAGCCATGTGCAGGCGCACAGCATATCGGTAGCCGATAATACAAAGAAAGCTGATAATGAGAGTGAGTCAAAAAATAATTCAAAAAATAATGAAGTAAATACATCAGAGAACAGCACATCGGATAATACATCGGATGCGGAAGAAAATAGGGAAGAAGCGGAACAGGCACAGAAAGAAGTAGAAACAATTCCGGAGGCTGCGGAGAAAGAAAACCCTGATACGGCATATGTATCACTTACAAGCGGTACATTGAATGTAAGAGAAACACCGTCGGAAGAAGCGCCCGTTATAGACTCTTTGGATGCAATGGACGAAGTAAAGATATTGTCAAATTCGGAGGGTTGGTATACCGTTGCTTATGACGGAGGAAAGACAGGATATGTAAGCAGTTCGACAATCACAGAGAATAAAGAAGATGCAGAGTATAACGCTATGCATTATGATAACTATAAAAAAGGCGAGGTTATAACTTATGGTGAAGTTGCCAATGTTCGTACAGCAGCAAATAAAGATTCCGAGGTTAAAACTCAGCTTGAGGATGGAACACCGGTAGTTACTTTATGGGAGGAAGGCGACTATATAAGAGTTGCATACGGAAGTGACTATGAGGAAGGCTATATTGTAAATACAGCGGTAGACTTGACCGGTGAATGGGTAGCAAAGAGCGATGTAACAAATAAGCAGGAAGAGGTTGCAGAGGCAAAGGCTGCGGCTAAGAGAGCAGAAGAGCAGGCACAGGAAAACAGCCGCCGTGCAGCGCAGGCAGCAGAATCATCAGCAAGCACATCGTCAAAGACTGCCTCAACTTTCAGTTCGATAAATGAGACAGCAAAGGCATCGTCTTCATCATCGAGAGGACAGGCTATTGTAAATACGGCAATGCAGTACCTCGGAGTACCGTATGTATGGGGCGGAACATCACCGTCGGGCTTTGACTGTTCAGGACTTGTTCAGTATGTATGCAAGAAGAACGGAATTTCAGTATCCCGTACGGCAGCGGCACAGGCAGGCAACGGAACATATGTAAGCAGAAACAATTTACAGCCGGGCGACCTCGTGTTCTTCGGTAAGGGTAATATTCATCATGTCGGTATATATATAGGAAACGGACAGATGATTCATGCGCCGCAGACAGGAGATGTTGTAAAAATATCTTCAATAGAAACAGCATACAGAATAAATTCATATGCTGGTGCAACGAGGGTTTGGTAATTGTTAATTAAATAAAAAATTCTGTTAAATACAGGGCATTAAATTAAAATAAGCACATCCCCCTTTAAGTCGTTCATCAGTCGGAGAAACTTTTTCTCCGGCTGGAAGAACGGCTTATTTTATTGAGTGATTTTCAGAACAGTATTTTAATGATATAAGATGATATGATTTAAGAGTTGCTTTATGATAACGGTTGTTAAATAAAGATAATAGAAGTTATTGATTTAACTGAAAATTGTTGAGAATATATATTGAAATTTGATAGCCGGATATGGTATAATTTTATTAACTCAAGTTTTAGCATGAGGCTGTCACAAAACTTTTTGAGTTCTGCAGCAGCCTCTTTTATTATAAAAATAAGTTAGTCTATACTAACTTAAGTTGCTGAAACAATGAAGTTACATTCATAACAGTATTAAATGAGGAGTAGGCGGACACTGCTCATTTAATAATGTTAAGCTTAGTAAAATCAATAAAATATAATTTGTTGATTACTTTGTTTTAAGGTAATCTATTTTAAAGATAATAAAGGAGATTTTTGGATGTTTGTGAAAAAAGCAATTTTAACCGCTTTGGTTATGATAATTGCAGGAATGAATGTTGTTTCGTACGCAGAAAAGAATACCGGGTACGGGCAGGACAATACCGTTGATGCAATATATGTACAGAGTGAAGAAGGAACAAGCGGAGGCTTTGGTTCGCAGAATATAGAATTAAAGCAGGGCGAGTATAAATTACCGCTTACCATGATGAAAGGATATGATATAACATCTCCGTCCATGGCGGGTTCGTGTATAAAAGGTGCGGTGCTTTATATAGATGAAGCGGGAAGTGCAAAAATAAAGGTAAATCTCGGACCTGTTACAATAGGACCGATTACTGATTGGGCAGAACAGTGGAAGGTATACCCCGAATTAAAAACAGAGGGAATACCTGGGAATGCGGAATATACAACAAATGCCGAAGGAAATACGGACAGCATAACCTTTGATGTGCCGGATAATAAATGGGACGGCGTATATGTAAATATGTTCATTAATGCAATGAATTCTTCACAGGATGCATATTTTGCATTTGATTATGCCAATGCGGAGTCTTTGGGAGAAAGTGAAGTCAAAACGTATACAGGTACATCTCATATAGAACAGTTCGGTGAATATGATGTTGATGTAACGGTCACTGTTACAGACGGAAAAATTTCATCAATTGATGTTGTCGGAAAAAACTTTGGCGGAAGTTATGCGGAATACAATCAGAAGATGTTTGAAAAGGCTAAGAATGGTTTAAAGGAAAGCTACAACGGAGCGGATACTTCCGATGCAAAGGCGGTTTATGAAGTAGATGCGGTGTCGGGAGCTACTTATACGAGCAATGCAATTCGTGATGCTATTATGAATGCACTGTCGCTTGTATATGAGGAAGAGGTAATAAATCTTCCGTCCAAACCTCTTGAAGAGGGAGAGTATTCTGTGGATATAGCTTTCTATACGGATATTGTAGAACACAGCTTGGTGGAAAATGACAAGATAAGGGCAAGACTTGATGTTAATACAGACGGAAAAATGACGCTTACAACAGATATAATTAACGGAACAAGAAAAGAACCGCTCTATGTAACCGAGTTTAACGGATATTATGCAAATAATGATAGAACATCGGAGCTTAAAACAGATGCGGAAGTTGTTAAGAGTGACATTGATTACAGCGATGATGTATTTAAGGAAGGAACAAAGGCAGTAACAAGAGTAAGTTTTCCGCTTGAAGGAGAATTTAGCGTAATTTATAATACAAACGCAAGTATTTATGTTCCGGCAATGAGTAATCTGACAGGTGAAGAGGGCGGAATAGTGTTTGACAGGGGACGTTTTACGGCAGATTGTTTTGCAAAAGTATACTGGGATACACTTTCACAGTTTGAAATATCGGCAGATAAGGTTGATACGGGCAGCGGAACAGCCTATGATATTAAGTTGAAAAACAATACATCTCAAACGAAGTCTGCGGATGTTATTTGCGTATTATATAAGAATGGCAGAATAGCCGGAGTATATAAATCAGATGAAAAAAGCTTGTCACCATACTGGGAGACGGAAGTTAAAGCGGAATTTAACGAGAGTGATTACGATACATTAAAGGTGTTTGTATGGAATAATGTAAATTCGATGAATCCGTTGTTTGGGGGAGGAGCATTTACCGTATCAAACTAATAAAAACAGCTGCTGTAAGCTTTTGTTTTGCAGCAGCTGTTTTTCTTGATTAACAATATTTGCATACAAATAATTATAAAAAAATTTTGGATTTCCTCTTGACAAATCAAGAAAAATGTAGTATAATAATATTTGTTAATGCCGCTGTGGTGGAATTGGCAGACGCAACGGACTCAAAATCCGTCGGTGTAAAAACCGTACCGGTTCGACCCCGGTCAGCGGCACTGAACCCCTATCTTCGATAGGGGTGTTTTTTTGCGTATTTATAAATATAGATAACAATTTGCATTAAAGTAATGTAAAAAATTTATTGCTATTTATTTATTTTGTTGACTTAATGTGTGAATAATGGTATAATGTATATGTGAAAGAAATATTTATGAAAGGGGATATATATGAAGCTGAAAAAAGCTATATTTGATATGGACGGTCTTATTTTTGATTCAGAAAGACTGTTTATGGAGCATCTCGGAAAAGTAATGTCCGAACACGGATATAAGCTTACTCGTGAGGTATATTTAAATTCACTCGGAATGGGTCCGAAGTCTATTGAAAAATATATGAAGGGAATTTACGGTGAGGAATATCCGGCATATGAGCTTGGTCAGCAGACGAGGGAGAGAATGAGAGAACAGGCTCTTGGCGGACTTCCGGTAAAGAAAGGTATTGCGGAACTTCTTGAATATTTAAGTAAAAATAATGTTGAGTGTGTGGTCGCATCATCAAGTGAAACAAAATTTGTTGAAAAGTATATAGAATGTGCGGGACTTAAAAAGTATTTTACCTATATGATAGGCGGAGAACAGGTCAAGGAGTCAAAACCGAATCCGGATATTTTTTTAAAGGCATTGGGAGATACCGAAAAGTCAGCAGCGGTTGTATTTGAGGACAGTGAGAACGGAATAAGGTCTGCGGTAAATGCCCAAATAGAAGTTATATGCATACCGGATATGAAGCAGCCGTCAGAGGAGTTAGCAAAGAAAACTCTTGAATGTGTTGATAATGCGGAGGATGCAATACAGGTGCTTGAAAAAGAATTTAAATAAGCAAAAGAATAATTTTTGAATTGAAATTCAGAAATTTTATGGGTTTGATTAAGGAGTAAAAAAGTGAAAACAGAAATGACACCGGAGGAATTTTACGGTGAAAAGCTAATCTATCTTGAAGGAGCTATAATAGAATTAACTTCAAGATTGGATATAATAAGAAAGTATAAGATAGCGAACAGCGACAGAGACCCGATAGAACATTACACAACGAGGATTAAATCGGTAGAGAGCATGAAAGCAAAGCTCAGAAAGCAGGGACTTCCGGAATCGGTGGAATCGGTTATCGGAAACATATATGATGCTGCGGGCATAAGAGTTATATGTACATATATAGATGATGTATATGCGGTTGCAAATATGCTTATGAGTCAGTCGGATATAACGGTAATTCGTGTAAAGGACTATATAAAAAATCCGAAGGAAAGCGGATACAGAAGCTATCATATAATAGTAAAGCTGCCGCTTCATGTGGGTTCAAAAACGGTTGACGTGTATGCGGAAATTCAGCTGAGAACCATGTCAATGGATTTCTGGGCAAGTCTTGACCATAAGCTTAAGTATAAGCATGATGTGCCTAATTCACAGCTTATTGCGAGAGAACTCAGACGATTTGCCGATGATATAGCATCTACAGAAATGAATTTCCAGGCGATAAGAGATATGATAGACGGAACAGAGGGATAACCTATCGAGGAAGGAGAAGAACATTGAAAATTTTAATAGCTGATGATGAAAGAGAACTCGCCCGCGCAATATCCGTTGTGCTTAAACACAGCGGATATGAGGTTGAGTGTGCCTATGACGGTGAACAGGCGATAGAGATGTTTGAAAATGATGATTTTGATGCATATGTGCTTGATATAATGATGCCGAAAAAAAGCGGCATAGAGGTATTGGAATACATAAGGGCAAAGGGGGTTGATTCGCCTATTATTATGCTTAGTGCAAAGGCGGAAATCGATGACAGAATCAAGGGCTTGGATGCCGGAGCGGATGACTATATGACAAAGCCGTTTGCAATGGGAGAACTGATTGCGAGAATTAGAGCAGCAACCCGAAAGCTTGAGGCTGATACCTCGATAAGCTTCGGAAATCTTATGCTCGATAAGGAAAGCGGTGAGATGAAAGGAAAAACATCGTCGTTCAGACTCGGAAACCTTGAATTTGAAATGCTGATGATGCTTATTAAGGCGGCGGGAAAGGAAGTCGATGCCGAGCGCTTTATCGAAAAGGTTTGGGACGGAAACGGAGATATAAGCGAGGTAAAGCTGTATATTTCATACCTGAGAAAGAAAATGGAGGCTCTTAATTCGGATATGGTGATAACAAAATCAATTTATGACAGCTATCGCCTTGAGAGAAAGCAAGTATGAGTGGGATTAACAGCAGATTGAGGAGAAAGCTTGTAGTTGCGATAATGGTAGCGGTTGCATTGGCAATGACCATGATATTTGCCGCAATGAACGCAATGAACTATGTGCAGACCGCAAAGCGGGCAGATGAAATGATTGCACTTATTGCCGAAAATAACGGAACGGTGCCGGACTATGATAATGAAGAGAGGTTTGGAAATAAAGTTCCCGACCAGCTGAATATAGAAAGTCCGTATCAGACGAGATTTTTTATAGTACAGTATGATAAGTCACAGAGAATTTTGGATATAAACCTTTCGCATATAGCGGCAATAAGCTATGAAGATGCCGCAAGATATGCGGGTTCGGTATTAAATTCAAAGATGCAGTCGGGTTATAGAGGAGTATACCGATACAGAGTTCAGGAAACGGACTTTGGACAGATTGTAATATTCCTTGACTGCAGCATATCACTTCAGCTTACCACCTCGATGATAATAACCTCATGTATTATAGCATTAATAGCCTTGATTGCAATTTTCATTGTAATATGCGTGTTTTCCACACGTTTCATACGTCCTATGATAGAAAGCGTGGAAAAACAAAAAAGATTTGTAACCGATGCGGGACATGAGTTAAAAACACCGCTTGCGATAATAAATGCAAATGTGGAAGTGCTTGAGCTTGTGGAAGGCTCGAACGAATGGCTCGACAGTATCAAAAATCAAGTCGGCAGGCTTGACAGATTGATAAAGAGTATGCTTCAGCTTGCAAAGATGGAGGAGAGTGCCGAATTTAAGGAGGCGGAGATATTTAATATTACCGAGCTTTTTGAAGAGGTGACAGAGTCGTTCGAGGTACTTGCCAAACAAAAAGGAAAGCATTTAAGAATAAATGCACAGCGAAATATGAAGATGTCCGGCGATAAGGAAGCAATAAGAAATCTTATTTCAATACTTATGGATAACTCCATAAAGTATTGCACCGATGATGGACGTATTGAGGCAAGGCTCAGTCAGGAAGGCAGGAATATAAAAATTCGTGTGAAAAACACCTGTGATCGTTCGGACGGTGAGGATTTACAGCGTTTGTTTGACCGCTTTTACAGACCGGACACTTCACGTTCGAGGGAGTCGGGTGGCTTTGGCATAGGCTTATCTATGGCAAAGAATATTGTAGAAGTACATCACGGAAAAATAAATGCACAGCGTGACGGTGAGTTTGTATGCTTCACGGTAACTTTTAAAACATATACGGAAAGTGTTAAAAAACTCATTCCGAAGGGAAATAAGAAAACATCATCGGAGTCATAATTCCGATGATGTTTTTTATATAATTTTTTTTTTTTTTTTTTTTTTTTTTTTTTTGTACAATTATACTAAAAATACATACAAATAATATAAAAACAATAGGTGATACTTGACATAATACAAAGTTCATGGTATAATTTAATAAAATTACTATAAATAAGCAAATTTGAAAATTGTTGTTGTTTTATGCAAAAATAAAGGCGGTTTCATTAAAAGGTAATACAATTGCATGAAGTGACTTTGATTATTTTATAAGGAAGGAGGATTTTACTTATTTTTAACAGCTTGTTTAGCATTAAAAAACAGTTTTTAATTAAATAGAAGGGAGATTGTTATGAAAAAGGCAATAAATATATTACTGGTTATTTCGGTATTGTTTTCACTTTTAGTGTTTGACGTTAATGCTGCTGAAAACTCAGCGGAACTTGTGCTTACAAAATCACAATGTGAATATACCGATATGCCGATTGAAATTAAAGCAAAATACAGTAATGTAAAAAAAGAATATTGGCAGAAAAAATCATATCTGCGAGTTGATTTGGCAGATAATTCTGAAAATTTGTTAAGTGTGTATAGACAAAATAAGGATAAAGAAGTGATTCTTACAGGTCAGGAATTACATATTGGAAATAGTTACAATACAACAATTTCTAAGGATGTTACTTTAAACGGAACATATATTTTCTGCGGCTGGTCATCGGACAATGAAGAGCCTGATTATATCTCAAGCGTAGATGTAACAGAGATAGAAACAGAACGTCCTATGGCTGAGCTGGAATTTTCCTTAACAGGTGATTTCAGTCAGGATGTAGTAGCAACAGCTAAAATAAGAAATATGGAGAGCGGAAAAGATACATCAATCAAACGATATGCGCTTGTTAAGGGTTATGCGCTGCCTCCGGGTTCATGGCCGACATCACTTGCTCCGGAATATTGCAATGAGGTATATGATGAACGAATAGCTGAGTTATATGACGAATTTGTAAATAGCAGATTATTTTTAGGTGATATTTCTACGGATAGCGGCAGTGAGGTGACATCTATTGATAATGTGTACCGGCTGAGGGATATTGGTGATTATATATTGTTTATGGAAGATTCCAAGGGAAAATACAATGCTTTGAATTTTTATATTCCGTCATTAAGTGCTGAAAATAATACTCCGCCGGATATAGAGTATAGTATTGTAGGCTCTGATAATAACGGTACGCAAGTAAAGGTTACAGCCAAAGATGATGATGGAATTGCAAAATTGAATTATGTTGTTTTAAAAAAACATGATATAGCGTCATCAAGTAATGGAACACAAGAATATTTCCTTGAAAATGAGCGTATTCCGATTGAGAGCGAAACTATAACTATCAAAAGCTCAATTATAATATGCGCAACGGATATATTCGGAAATGCTTCTTATAAAAGAGTAGAGCTGAGTGATACGGATGATTCGGGAAATGTAGAACCGACACCCGGTCCTAAAGTTATTACCGTTGAACCGCCAACGGCAAGTGTAGAAAGCGGTAAGGTTGCATACGGAACTGAGGTTATATTGACTCCGAGTACGGGACATCTTGCATATTCGGTAAACGGCGGAAATTTTGTATACAAATATTTTTCAGATACAATTATTATTACGAAAGATACAACAATAACTGTTAAATCGTGGATGGATGCTCTTGAACCCAATACAGAGTATGATATTAAGGAAGCCGTATATACATATACGGTTGATGAAGATACTATATCCAATCCGTATGTTATAGAACAAATGTCGTTATTATCTGTCACCGGTGAACAACTGACGGATATTCCTGATGATTCGAGTTTTATTGTGGAAATAACACTGAATGAGGTAAAGAACAGAGAAGAAAAAGACTACATTTTTGTAGCTGTATACGGAACAGAGGGTCAGTTATTAAATTTAAACTATGTAAAGACCAATTTTAAGGTAAATGAAGAGTATTCGTTTGGATTTAATATTCAGGCTGCAAAAGAGCCTATCGGTTCAATTAAAGCGTATGTATGGGGTGGTTTTAATTCAATGGAGCCATTGGCTGAAAGCAAAATAATTAATAAGAGTACCGATAATAATTAATACAGTAAAAAAAAGTGTGCAGCAAATTCATTTGAGTTTGCTGCACACTTTTTTATTTTAATCACTGCTTTTGTTTGAAGAATCTGAATTTGTGTCACTTGAGCTGCTGCCTGATGATACCTTTGATGAATCATAAGGTATATCATCAAGACGATGGAAACTATATCCCTTGTCTAAAAGATATTCTATAATTTTGGGAAGTGCATCCGCCGTTGCCTGCTTTGTGGAGGCATCGTGCATTAGGACAACAACATTTTCACCTTCATTTTTTGGCATATACTGCTTGAAATACTCAAACAGTCCGTCCGCATCCTTGGTTCTGCCTTCCGCATCGCCGTTTAATGTGTTCCAGTCTACATAATAGTAATTCATTCCCGCAAGTGTTTTCTTGTAGGTCTGCTTTTCCGCTGCATGGTCGCCGGCATTGTAGCTGCCGCCCGGAAAACGGAATAATCTGAATGGTTCTTCACCGGTTGCATCACATATTGCCTGATATGCATTTTCAATTTCTGATGTAAATGCCTGCTCATCCTTGTATAATTTATCATAGTCGTGACTGTCTGAATGTGAGGCTATTAAATGTCCTTCCTCATGTACACGTCTTGTTAAATCGGGGTTTTTGCGTATGTATGCACCTACTTCAAAGAACGTTGCCTTAACGTTATATCTGCGGAGAGTGTCTAAAATCTGCGGTGTGATTTTTGTTGTAGGACCGTCGTCAAAGGTTAAGTACGCATAGTAGCTTGCCGTTGAATTTTCTACAATTTTTAATAGGTCATTTTGTTCGGAGGCTGATGGTATATCCTCGATTCCCGCAAGTGTTTTTGCATCATCTGTGACAGGGTTCGATGTCGGAGCTGTTGTTTCGGTTATTGATGATGCGGAATTTGCATTTTCTGGAACATAGCCCTGTGAGTTATCGGACTTCTTTTTTGAAGAGCATGAAACAGCTATAAGTATTATTATTAATAGAACAGCGGCTATTCCCAATCCGGATAATATGCGTTTGTTTCGCTGTACCCGAATTCGCTGCTGACGCTCACGCTCACGCTGCCGCTGCTGAAAATCGTTTCTTGTTGCCATAGTATTTTCCTTTCGTTTTTGTATATACTTCTATTATATACTGTTTTCACTGAAATTTCAACATCTTTTTTGCAAATTTTTTAAATATTTTAAGCGAAAAACTTTCCTTTACCCCTTGTAATGAATGAAAAAAAATGGTATAATATAATGAATACGGTCGTATTAAAACGATTGTGTAAATATATAGTTTGATTTGGTAGATAAATAGGAGAATATAAAAATGTATCTTGCAGATAAATGGGAGGACTATAAACTTATAGACAGTGCCGGCGGTGAAAAGCTTGAGTACTGGGGAGAATATCTTCTTCGCCGTCCTGACCCGCAGGCGGTATGGAGCATGAAGTCGGAAAAGAAGCTTTGGGATAATGTTGATGCATGGTATCACCGTTCGGCATCGGGCGGCGGTAAATGGCAGTATTTTAACAAGGGAAAAAAGCGTCTGCCGGAGAGATGGACGGTTAAGTATCGTGACTTAACCTTTAATATAAAGCCGATGGGTTTTAAGCATACGGGACTGTTCCCGGAGCAGGCAGTAAACTGGGATTGGTTTTCGGAACTTATTAAGAACAGCGGAAGAGAAATAAGGGTACTGAACCTCTTTGCATATACGGGCGGAGCGACTGTTGCTGCACTTGCGGCGGGTGCAAGCGTATGCCATGTAGATGCATCGAAGGGAATGGTGACATGGGCAAAAGAAAATGTTATGTCA
>USPO01000008.1 GCA_900556575.1 uncultured Eubacteriales bacterium | reverse complement strand
ATATCAGAAGAATTAGGTTTTTCTGTTGAATGGGAACAGAACACAAGAAGTATACACATAAATACAAGGATTGATAATATCAATACATTTGTATCAGTGTTAAGTCCTGTAGAGATTTATGATAACAGGACAATACTTAACGGAGAGCCTATTAAAACGGTTACTGCAGGAGGAAGGACTTTTGTCTCTATAGAAATGTTAAAGAGATATTTTTCAATATCTACACCATTGAGTTCAGAGGCGAGATATTGTGAACTTACACTTCTTACAGAACCGGATAATAGTGTAGATCTTACAAAGTATGATATTTATTGTCATTCAACGGATATGGTGTGTATTCATAGAGCTTCTTTACCAACAAAATTAGACGGTATTTGCATACCTGTATATACAACAAAATCAAATGTTAATAAAGTAGAATATGATGGAAGCTTGACAAACTTGACTAGCAAAGGTTTTATATGCATTGAAGAAACGGCAGACAGATTAGATTTTTTACACTATGAATGGATTGCGGAAGAAAATAAATTATACGTATATATTGATGATGATATGGTAACATATGATAATACACTTAAAGAAATATTCGATAAAAAAGGGATTAAATATAATGAACCGTATACCGGTGATTATTATAAAGATATAGAAGCAGTGCAGCAATACAGTGAGAATGATTTATCTGCACTTACTCAGGCGGGAATTATGTCAGGAATTATTAAAGAATCAGATTATCCGGATGGATTATTAAGACCAACACGAAATATATCACATATTGATTTAGCTCGTATGCTTAAAGGTATCGGATATAATTATTCATATGATGAACAAGAAACCAATACGCCTGTCACATTTGAAGAATTGAATAAGGTATTGTCAAAATTATAATTTAAAAGCAGATGTCATACATATCTAAGACAGCAGATTCTATTCTATGTATTCAGCAGGAAATCTATCTCCTGCTGAATACATAGGGAGTTAACTCATTCTGCTCAAATTTGTATACTGTTGTACACTTTGCTTAGTGCAAGCAGTGCGTGAAAATTGTTCGAATTTAAATTATTTCAATATGTTGTTAATTCACCTGCATCTAAGTTATATTTACATTTGATATTTTTGTTTGGATATTCACATTCAAAGTAAAGCTCATGCCTGGATGCATCAATACTCAAATTTTCAATCCCGCATGACCATGCCATGCCTAAATCAGGCTCATGTTCACTGAGAAGGCTGAGCAGTTCTTTGGTTGCGCCGCCATTTTTTGGTATTACATATAATAAACTGTTATAGCGTGAATAACGCCGGCTTCCGAGAAGTATCGTATAATCTTTGGTTTCAAGCTGCTTACGAACATGAAAGCCATTATTACCCGAAACGTCCCATGAGAGTATGTTCATGGAAAGATTGTAAAGGTCACCGATATATAAATTCAGAAATCCGCCTGTATCTGAAATGGGCATTTTAAATTTGTATACGCGATTCATCGTATTGCCGTCATGCTCGGTTATTTCATTAAGTTTTACCGGTGTTTCCGATAATTCAGCTCCATTCGTATATGCAAGTCTTATGCTGCCGTTTATAGGCTCATCGGCATAAATTTTTAATTCGTCAGTTCCTAATTTAACTGCTTTGACAGAGGCTAACTCGCCATACTGTTTTGCACGCGGAACAAGGGAATAGCTTTTTGATTCTTGGTCGGGAACACTGAATCTTATGACAATGCCGTCATTTCCTGTGTCGGCAGAGTTGGGATGGTATATTGTCCCCAAAAGACTGTTATATGGCATCGGGGATTCTAAGCTTATAAGTGACAGCAGCCGTTTGCTGTCGTCATAATCATATGAAAATCCGTAATCAACGCTGCCGAGTTCCTCGACAATTACCGCTGATGTTCCGTCAAGAGCGTATGACTTTATATATTTGCCGTTGACATATGCTTTAATGTCACTTTCGTAATAATAGCCATTAATATCACCTACTGTACCTCGTATAGTGGGTTCTAAGCTCGGATATGATGTTTGTCCGCTGAAGTCAATATATAGCGTGCGTTCTGAATCCACATAATTTACGTTATATCCAAAAAATCGTAAGTCTTCAAGCGTTATCAGTGTCTTTCCGTCAATAGCATATCCTTGGATGTCATAGTGGTTGCACTGTGTTAAAATATCAGTGCTGTAAATTGTTCCTGCAATATCACCGTTTGCTGCGTGGGCTGTGCCGCAGCAAAGACACAGTGCGGCTGCTGAGGTTAGTGTATATAATAGCTTTTTCATGTTATCGCCTCCTTTTACCTATATTATAAGCAGTGCAGCATAAAATGTCAATTAAATTTCACCAAATGCCGTTATAATGACATGAAATGCTTAATATATAATATTACAATACTTGACAAATACTATTGGTTCATGTTATAATAAAATAGGGAGATGATTTAATGAATATAGTAATATGCGAGGACGATAAGTATTATCGTAATTATTTAGAAAAGGTTATTACAAATTACATAAATAAAAAACATTCAAAGTCACAGCTTGTACTAAGTACCGGAGAACCACAGATGATTATAGATTATATAAAATCGAACGTAGAGGTGTCACTGTACTATCTTGATATCAAATTAACAGAAGAAACATCGGGACTTGATTTGGCGGAGCTGGTTAGAAGAAAGGACTATTTGAGTCACATTATTTTTATAACAAATTACAGAGAAATGATGCCGCTGACATATGAATACAAATTAGGGGCATTAGATTACATTGTAAAAGAAGATTCGGAAACAGTTATAAGAAAAATTTGTGAAGGGATTGATTATGCAGAAAAACGGCAGAGGTCGCATGTACAGTGTCTTAATGTCGAAAACCGAAATAAGAATGTTTCAATACCGTTGAGCAGTCTTTGTTATATCGAATCTGTTAAAAGCAGCCATAGGTTAAACCTGTACTATGACAATGGTATGATGACTGTTTCGGGATTATTGAAGGATATAGAAAAACAGCTGGACGGGAGTTTTCTGCGTTGTCATAAATCTTCTATAGTTAATATGGACAAGGTTGTTGAGGTAGATAAAAAAAACAAGGTTCTGATACTTAATGCAGGTTATCGGTGTGTGTATTCTGCGAGATATAAGGGTGTGATAGAGAAATGAATTTGAATGAAATTTTAATATTAATATCTAATACACTTTCATTTTCATTGGGGTATGCATTGATTGCATATTACATTGGGGCAAAAATAATGAACGGTTCAATTAAATTTTATAGATTATTTGCATTATTATCATCTGTATATTTATTTGTATCGATTGTATTTATCTTTGCAGGAATACCGTGCATTACATTAGCTTTATTTCTATATTTACTTTTTAATAAAATGCCGATTATGAAAAATATCATATGCTGCGTAATGAGTATTATATTAATTATACTTGTAATGGTATGCATGAACTTACTGGGGAATGCTTTGGGAATGACATCTGCTCAAATGATACAAAAGAGAAATATGCTTTCATATAATATATACAGCTCTGTTGTATGTATTGTGTTTTCAATTATTGCTGTATGTTTACTTCATATTGTGAATAAAAAGGTGATAAGTAAGACAAGTATATTGAATAAAATGGATAATTATCAGCTGAATAAAACCGGTTATTTGGTATTATTAAATTTGATATTCATTGTAGTAATTATTTGTACGACAGAGTATGCAAGTGTTAGGGCAGACTCGGAAATAGCGGAATATATAACAATATTCGGGAATATACTTGCGTGTATATTTATTTCTTTTTCAATTATATCCGTTATATTAACGGTAAAGCTTATGCAGCACGAGGCAGAGGAAAATGAGATTAGTAAGAATAAAGAAATAACGGAACTATATAAAAAGGAAATTCAAGGCATGTATGATGAAGTGAGGGAATTCAAGCATGATTATATGAAAATTTATTCCTCAATGAGTATGCTGTTGAAAAATAACGATATAAAAAAGGCTCGAGAGTTTTTTGAAAATGAGATTGAGCCGCTTCAGGATAATATTTTATCCGAAATATCTGATACACATACTGTAATGCTGCTTGAGGACAGTATTATACAGGGTGTTTTATATAGCTATGTTATGAAGGCTCATAAAATGAAAATAAACTTTGTTACAGACATTCAGAGTAAAATTCCGCAAAGCAGTACTATTACGTCATTGGAATTAAGCAGAGTATTGGGTATTTTATTGGATAATGCATTTGAGGAAGCAGTGTGTACAAAGGATAAATATGTACAACTCGGAGCATTGTATGATCAGCAAACGATATATGCAGTAAAAAATGATTGCAAAAATCTGCCTGATATGGGAATACTCTTTCAGAAAAATTATTCTGCAAAGGGTCCAAAACGCGGCCGAGGGTTATCAATTGCTAAAAGCATTTGTGATAAATATGAAAATGTTTTATTTAATATACATATTGAAGATGAGCAGTTTATTGCTGAGGTAGTTATAGAATAGAATTGAAGAATCTGTTTCCTTCGGTTAATAGAGCGGCTGCAAAACAAAGCTTTGCAGCCGCTCTATTAATAACTGTTTTGCTGAAGTGTCTTAAATTCGTTTGGAGTCATACCGACATATTTTACGAATGCGCGGTAGAATGAGGAATAGTCACCAAATCCACATTCAGAATATATAGACATTGTTTTATATCCCTGCATTATAAGGCTTTTTGCATGAGTAATTCTGCGAAGTGTTAAATATGCCTTTACTGTCATACCCGTTTCTTTTTTGAATAATCGTGAGGCATGTGAAGGTGACATATATACGTTTTCAGCGATTTTTTCTATAGTTATATCATTTTTGTAATAAGAGTAAATATATCGGCATATAGAATTTGCCTTTTTGCCTGTAATTTCTGACTGTGCTTCTTCCGACTCACATCTGAGTATCTGATTTATTTTTGAAACAAGCTGTAATGTATATGTAAGCACCATAAAATCCGTTTCGGGAACAACATTTTCGCAGTATTCCTCAATTCCTCTGAAAATAAAATCTAATTTATACTTGCTGACGAGTTCTGAGGAAATTCTGTTGAAATGTCCCGCTCTGCGGTTGTTCAGCGCAGCTGTTAAATTCGGATAATCTTTTAAAAATCCGGGATATATATGAAGAAATTCGCGTTCATATGTACATTTCTCCGGAAAGCTGAATGAATGAAATTCAAGCGGGTTTGTCATGATTATATCTCCCTTTGAAAGTACATATTCCGAATTTTCAACAGTATAGTGCATAGTTCCTTCATGTATATATATAAATTCATAGCATTTGTGAATATGAGAACCAAAGTTATAGCCCTCCGATACATTATAATTATACATATAGCCATTTATATCATCGTTTATTTTATGATTTCCGTGTTTTATTATTTTGTGACTCATTGTATATATCCCCTTATACATTTAAATTTATTTATAAGTATTATATCATATAAGGAATAGCCTTGTCAATATCAGAAAAAAGAAATAATAGCAGAAAACGCAAACTTTAAAATTTAAATTGCAATTCCAATATTGCATGAATTGTAGTATAATTAGGATAAATAAAATATCGGAAACACAATTTAGAAAATAATTTAGGAGGAATAGTTATGAAGGCAAAGAGAATTGTAAGTGCCGTAACAGCGGCGGCAATGCTGATGCCGGTATTGGCGAGCGCAGCATATGCAGAAGATAATGCTGAGCTTATGGCAGCAAAGGAGCCGTATGTATGCGATTTTTCGGCATTGGTAAAGGATAATACGAAAACAGAATACGGTACTGCGGATGATGTGATACAGCTTGATGATTACACGACCGCATATCTTACATATGAAGGAACGTATGTAGATGAGGATGCAAGCATACATACAGGTATAAACGGAACCGGAAATAAAAACGGAAATTATAAGCTTGGTTCGTACCTTGCATTTACTGCTCCGGCAGACGGAGTTGTTACAGCATCAGGCGAAAATTTGAGTATTTATGAGGGAAATACATATAAAACATACGGAGGAACTGTTAAGCTTGATACAAAGGAAGGTCAGACATATTATATAGGTGCGAGAAAAAGTCCGAGTACAATAAAAACTCTTACGTTTACTCCGGCAGAAGAATCGGCACCGGACGTTACTGGTTTTGATGAAATAACATTAAACGGTGTTAATGCAAGGGTAAATGCACCGTCACAGACGGAGGGAATACCTCTTGCAGTATATCTTTCAGGTGAGGACGGAAGAGGTACGGACAATATGCAGCAGGTTGTAAATGCACGTCCGTTTATGTCAGTTACCGAAAATAAAGCTGTATTGGCGGTGCCTCAGACAGAAACAGATTGGGATGCAGATTCATTGAAGGGTTTTATAGATGAGGCAAAGGCAGAATATAAAACATCATCTGTAATTATAGTCGGTCAAAAGGAGGATGCGGCAGAAGCATATAAGCTTTTTGATGCAGCAGACAAGATAATTACAATTGACGGACTCACAGAGCTTGGCGAGAACGATATAACAGCAATTGCACAGAGCGGAAAGCCGATTATGGCATTCGGTGCATATGAGGGTTTAAAGAGAAGTGAAGTAAGAACTCCGGTGACGGCATTGCAGACAGCAGGAG
Organism: uncultured Eubacteriales bacterium; assembly: GCA_900556575.1. Lineage (GTDB taxonomy): Bacteria > Bacillota > Clostridia > UBA1381 > UBA1381 > UMGS1958. Next base: position 13,822 of record USPO01000008.1, on the reverse strand, counting down.
CAAATATACAATATACAGAGTTTCCTTATGGAACAAATACAGCTGAACAGGCGGCTGCACAGGAATCAACAGCTCAGTGGATTTTGAACGAAAATGAAAATTCAAAGGTAGTGGATCTTGTATTGTTCTCAGGTCAGTCAAATATGGCAGGAAGAGGAGATTATGCAGACTCAATAGTATGCCCTCCGGGACAAGGTTACGAGTATCATTCAGTAACAGAGCCTAAACTGCTTTCATCGGTAAGCGAACCGTTCGGAAAGTATGAAAACAACTCGGTAATGAATGATGCCGGTTCAAATGGAATAGACCGACGCAGCGGTGATATGGTTGCGGCTCTTATGAAGTCATACTATGAAAACGGCGGTGTTCCTATTGTAGGTGTTCAAGCATCGAGAGGCGGTCAGGAAACAAAGTATTTTAAACAGTCAAGCATAATGACTGAAATGACCTCAAGATATAATGAGGCGGAGGAGTATTTAAAGTCAGCCGGTTATACTGTAAGAAGAAAATTCCTCGTATGGTGTCAGGGTGAAGCGGATGCGGATAATAACCGTTCGGACGATACATACAAGGGAAATACATTAAGCATTTTTAATTCAATTAAGGCTGCAACGGGTATAACAGATTCGTTTATAGTTCAGACGGGTCACTATAATATAAATAAGGATTCATCCGATGCAGGTCTTGAAAAGGATAACAGATACAAGAGGATTTGTAAGGATCAGAAAGCTTTGGCAGATGAAAACGATGATATTTATACAGTAGCTTCATTATATACGGATGAGGCACTGGCAAACATGAGAGATGCATATCATTATTATCAGCCGACATATAATTCAATAGGTACAATGGCAGGACAGAATATAGCCGCTGCATATGACAGCAGTATCGACTCAATTCCAGTACCGCAGCCTAGTGACGAGCCGGAGGAAACGGCTGCACCGTCAGATAAGCCGGAGGAAACAACGGCTCCTACGGATAAGCCTGATGAAACAGATAAGCCTTCGGATGGTAATGTAACGGAAAAAATATTTGACTATAACGATAGTACAAAGGCTGCACCGATTTTCAAGAGTGTAGGTCCTAACAGTGCGGCCTGTGAATATACAGATAAGGAAGATACAGCTGACAAATATATTAAGGTAAATGCCGCAAAGGCGGGTACAAGTAAAATTACAGCATCATATTTGGATTTGAGCGAGTATACAAAGGATGCATCAAAGATAACACTTTCGTTTGATATGCACGTTCCGTATAACTCGCGTTCAATGATTGCATTGACGGATACCGATGTGAGAGGAAATGATTTCGGAGGTTCCAATGGTTCATCATATAACAGTAAGGGTGATATTGCAACTATTTTCGGAGGAAATAAATCTCTTAAGATAAACGGAACGGATATTGCAGGTAAGATAGCTGTAACAGACAGCAGCGGAAACACAGATGCGGCTTGGGTTCACTATGAATATGAAATAGATTTTGTGAAGAAAACCGTTTCATATTCAGCAAGGTCACTTGACGGAAACACAATATATACTTCGGGAGCAGACAAGGCATTTACAGATACGGATGTAAAGCAGCTTTCGGGAATTGAAGTATATTCGTGGCTTGCTGGCGAACAGCTTTCGTTTGACAATTTATACATAAAGTCAGAAATTCCGGCATTCGGAATTTCAATAGAGGGTGAAAACAGCATTGCAAGAATAAAGGATGCTTCGCAGGAATTAGAATATAAGGTAAACAAGACATACATTGATGACAGCGAGAGCATTAAGTGGTCTGTATCGGGAGTTGGCGGAGTTTCTATTGATGAAAACACAGGTAAACTAACAATTTCGGGTTCAGCCGGAACGGGAACAGCTGTAATTAAGGCAGTTTCATCGGCGGATACAAGCAGAAGTGCCGAATATAGTGTTAAAATTGAGGATTATGCCGTTGTTAAGTCATATGATGTAACAGGCTCATTAACTCTCAGTGTTGGCGGAACTACTGAAGTTGGTATAGAAAATGTAATCGATACATTAGGTCATGACATAACAAAGTATGTAAGGATAAGTGATGTTAAATCGTCTGACAGCACAATAATTTCAGCCGAGGGGAATAAGCTTACAGCGGTTAAATCGGGTACGGCAAATTTGACATTTACAATAGATACAGGTTCATCAGATACGGCAAATACAGTAACAGTGGCTGTAAAGTCAGGAGTATATGAGATAATATCATCGGACAGGATTATTGATATATCAGCTCTTGTGACTTACGGTGCAGACTCATGCAGAATGTATAAAGCAGACGGCAGCTATAAGACTGTGGATATTGTTAATAATACCGTGGAAAACCCGGACGGCGGCAGTGTAACTGTTGTACCGATATACAAATTCAGCTACAGAAGTACAGCGGAAAACGGATATACAGCAGCAACGGGGGAATATAATTCAAATACAGGCTACGGTCTTGAATCGGGAATTAACTATAACGGAAATGAAAACGGAGTTCTTCCGGTTGATGGCAGACCGTTAAAGGTTGATTTGCCGGAGGGTTATTATGATATTAACATAACCCGTATCGGCGGATGCCGTTCCGATGTATATTCAAATGGAAATCAGATAGTAAACAATACTACATCGAGCGGTTCACAGAACAGACCGTCGGGAACAGGTGTTATGGAAGCACCGAGAATGCTTATAGAGGGCGGAAACCTTAACTTGACGATAGGAAATGTCAGCGGTTCAAATGAAAGAATTGCTTATGTTGAAATTGTAGGTGTTCCGAACAATTCATTAAAGCCGACAGTTTGGGTTGCGGGTGACAGTGAGTCAGCTAACTACTATCCGATAGACAGTGAGGGTTCAGACCTTAACAGCAGAAAAATTATGATGACAGGCTTCGGAATGCAGCTTAAGTATTTCTTATCGGATAAGTATAATATTGCAAACTTCGGTCAGCCGTCAGCTACGGTAAAAACATGGTATGATGAATGCTTTGCATCTGTAATTCATCAGATCAGGCAGGGCGATACAATTATAATCGATTTCGGTATAAACGATGCGGTTTCTTCAAGCAACAAAATAAGTGTTGATGTTATGAAGGAATACATGAAAAATATATGTGATGCCGTAAAGGCAAAGGGAGCTGTTCCTATCCTGGTAAGTCCGGTTTATTGCGGAAAGTATCAGGGAAAGTCATATTTTACATATAATACAGCATCAGGTACTAACGCAGAAGAAGAATTTGCAAAGGAAATAGGAGTACAGTTCATTGATTTAAATAAATGGCTTACAATATATATAAATAATGCAATTGAAGCAACAGGCGATGAAAATTGGAGAACTAACAACTACCATGTTGGCGACAATCTCCATATGACACAGCATGGTGCATTGCTCGCTGCCTCGATAATTGTGGCGGGAATGAACAGTATGGGATATGAAACAACAGATTATTCTTATACATATAAGGATATTAAAAATATTGGCGAAGGATATGTACGCGGTGAAGAAAATGCTGTAAGCAGAAATTACAGCGTTAATGATGCAAAGCAGCTGATGGGACTTTCAGTATCAACACCTATTCCGACACCGACACCTATTCCGGATGGTATAGTGATGTCGTATGATGCAAAATCGGGAAAAGTAAGCGTTACATCATCAGACAGTACAATCACTTCGGGAACACTTGCTAAGGCTGTATATGAAGGAGAAAGATTAGTTTCTGTATCAATTCAGGACATTAATTTCTCCGATGGTGCGGTTATTGCTCCGCAGGACGGAATGAAGCTTATACTTTGGAATTCCACAAAGGAAATGAAGCCACTGACTGACTCATATACATATAAGGCAGCAATGGAAACGTCGGCACCGACAGCATCACCGTCGGCAAAACCGACACAGCAGCCTACAGCAACACCTGGCTCTCTCTCTACACCTTCCCCGACTCCGACTTCGGAGCCGGAAGGAAAGGTGTTATATACACAAAACTTTGAAAGCTATAACACAGGAGATAAAGCCGACTGGACAACAACAGCCGGCTTTCATGAAATAAGAGAAGATAATACAAATTCTCAGATAGGCAAGTATTTAATAAAAGGCTCGGAAAAAGGCAAAGAAGGTACTTGCAGAAGTGCATATTTTGAACTTCCGCAGTCTGTAACAGGAAATTTTGTTTTTGAATGTGATTACAAGTCATCATCAAATTCCAATGTAGCCGATTTGGAGCTTCTTCAGGATAAGAGTGCTGTTTATGCAAATCATGGTGTATATTCAAATAAGAACTATGTTTTTACAATGGCAAAACCGAGAGGTACAAATTGTTATGTTATAAATAATAAGTTTGATGACAGCGGTGCTTCGTTAGCAAGCTATACCGCACCCGTATTTACAACAGCTGATATAACGGGTAATCCGTGGATTCATGTTAAGGTTATAGGCGATATGAAAAATCAAGTCATATATGTGACATTAACATCACTTGACGGTAAGACGGAATATCATCATGGTAAATACGATATGAATGTCGGCAGAGATACGGCAATTAATTCGTGGAAATGTATACATATTTTAGGACATACAAATGCCGGAGATACAGCTATCGATAATATAAAGGTTTTGGAGGCAACAGACTCCAATCTTGCACAGAATTATCATGATGTTACAATTACCTGTAAGGGTGAAAGCTTTAAGCAGTATGTAAAGGATGGCGACAGTGTTGTAAATATTCCGGATGTATCAAACTTCGGTGACAGCTTTGAGGGCTGGACAGTCGGCAGTGATACAACGATGTATACGAGCGAGCAGCTTAAGAATGTAAAAATTAATTCAGACTGTGAAATAGTAGGGCATATAAATGCAAACTATATAGAGCCTATGGCAAGTGTTGAATTTAAGAATTTCCCGACAGGAAATGAGCTTGTCATGGGAGCTGATGAAAATACGTTCGGCAGCAATCCTATTTCACTTTCAATTTTGGGTGAACAGGGAACAAGCCTTGTAACAAATCCTGACGAAAGAGTGAAGGATTACAATGTTGAATGGACATTTGACGGCTTCAGAACGCTTGACGGTTCTCCGACCGATGAAACAGGAAATAAATATTGTGACAGCTATGCTGTTTTGGAAACAACCGACACAGCGCACAATACATCGGTAGATTTCACTTTGAAGAAAACAGCCGCAAATTACTACGGAAGAGTTACCGCAAAGGTAACATACAACGGAAAGACAATGGAAGTGACAAGTCCGCTGGTGCTTTTGGGAGATAAATCGGGAAATAATATATTGCCAAAATCGGGATATGTATCAGATTATAATAAATATGAAGATACTATGACAGGTTATTTGGCATCGGGAAATGATGTTGTTCTAGGAGGCTGGGACAAATCGGGTTCCGACAGCTCATCACTTACTCTTAATTCCGAAAACGGGGGAAAGTATTTATCATTTATCAGAAAAGGAAGCGGAAATTCTGCATATTTGCATCAAAGCATAGGAAATATAAGCGGAGAGATAGTAATTGAACAGGATATTCGTTTCGGTATGAATGCATCGTTTGAATACGGTGCCGATACATCTAAAGGAACGACAACCGCATTTAATTCGACTGCTTTTTCATTCAGACTCGATAACGGAAAATTTAAGCTTAACGGTACTGAAATAGGCAGCGGCGAACAGAATAAATGGTATCATATAGTTTTATCTGCCGATACCACATCAAAGAAATGTGCGGCAAAGGTATATGATTACAGTGCGGACGGAAACTATACTTCACCGATTGTACAGTCAAGCCTTGCAGACTTTGATTCAAGCTTTACTAAGGGCGCATATTTCAGATATACATTGAATGATAAGACAGCGAACAAGGGAATAGACATTAATAATTTGACAATTAAAACAGCCGAAACAGATGAAAGTACATTTACGGTAACAGCTCCGTTGTCGGTAAATATTCCGACAAGCGGAACAGAAAAAGCAGAGTTGTCGGCAGAGGCAAAGACAATATTCGGTACGGATTCTATCGGTCTTGCACAGTGGAGAATAGAGGACGAATTTGCTGAGGGTGTATCGATTGCATCAACAGGTGACAGAAGTGCGGAATTGACAGTTTCATCAGATGCAGCATCCGGAATAATTCCTGTTCGCTGTACAATAGGCGGAAAGTCAAAGCTTGTTGAAATCAAGCTTATAGGTACAAAGGATAATGCCGCATTCACAAATGCACCGCTCGGTGTAATGCTTGGCACAACAGCACAGTACAGTGCGGTTGTGAGAAACGGTCAGGGTGATGAAATCGAAGGAAGAACGGTGTCATATGAGCTGTATAATGCCGATAATACGGAGAAAATTTCTCCGTCGGGAATTTCACTTGATGAAACAACAGGAAAGCTTACGGTTTCAGACTCGGCAGAACCGCAGGTAATTGGTATTCGTGCGGTAAGTGACGATTTAACAAAGTTTGTAAGAGTAAACGTATACGGTTTGAAATTTGCTTTTGGTACAGACAGCATTTCAAACGGATATACACCGGTAAATTCGGGCTTGGCATATAATGAAAGCAGGGGTTACGGTATAGAAGGTACACCTGAATCGGGAGCGGACAGCAATACATTGTCAAATCTTACTTTTAAGGTTAAGCTTGAAAAGGGCAAGGTATATGAGGTAACTGCAAAATATAAGGGTACAATAGTATGCAAAAAAGCAAGCTCATCACTCAGCGGCTTTGAAAGAAGCCTTTCAGCATTGGCATCAGATACATTCAAGGCAGCGGTATTCGGTGATAATGTTATGGATATAACTATTCCTTCGGGAAGTGAAATAGCATCTGTGGAAATTAAGCCTGTTGAAAAATCAGCTGCCGAAAAGCCGGATTGGTGGACGATAGGTGACTCAACGGTACAGCAGAACGGCTCGTGGGGATACACGATTGCATCAGATAAAACAACGGATTTATCAAAGTATCCGGAACTTGCTAAGGTAGTTAATGGTTTCCATAACAGCGGTAAGGCAGGAGACAGCCACAGAAGCTATTATACTTCGGGCAGACTTAATAATGTTCTCACCGGAATAAATCCGGGGGATATTGTTTCATTAAGCGGAATGGGAACGAATGATTCATCGAGTACGCAGGAGCAGTTTAAGGAGTATGATAAGATTTATATTGATGCCGTAATTGATATGGGCGGATATGTAATTTTGGGTTCGTATACACCTACCGGAAATTATGGTGCAACAAAAGATAAGGTTTATGATGCCGACACCATGACATTTAACGGAATGAGAACAAATCCGTATGACAGAGCGATAAGAGAGCTTTATGAAGAATATAAGGATAATCCGCGGGTTTTAGGCTTTATGGATATAGGCAAGGCGGCGGATGAGCAGATGACGGCAGATGTAAAGGCTGCATATAATGCAGCAATTGCATCGGGAGCTGATGAAACATCGGCTCGTGCGGCGGCAAATGCAAAGGCAGAAGAAATGATGGCATGGTGGAAGGACTATAACCATTATTATATAAGCTTTTCAAATTATATTCTTCCGTGGATAACCTCAAGCGTTGCCGCTCTTGCAGAGAACATAAGTGAATAAGCTTTAATACTTTAAATTTTTATAGATATTCTTCCTAAAAGGACAGAGGTATGGCATCAAGCTTTACCTCTGTTTTTATATGTTTTAGTTTTTTGATGGTAATAATTATAGAAATAATGTATAAAATAAAGAAAAAACGCAAAAAAATAAATTTTTTGTCAATTTTCTCTTTACAAATCGTTCAAAATATATTATAATTAAATGGTATATCCTTTAACATATTAACGTGAAAAAGAAATTACATATATTGCTTGCTTTTGGAATTAAGCTTGTTAATAAAGCGTTGGAATAAAAGCAGTTGTATTTGATTTTACGGAATATGTTTTCCTTTGTTTTGAGGGAGGATGAATGTATTATAAGTTCGGAGGAAAGATAAATGACAAATTTTTGTATCATGGCAACGATTATAGTGTATTTGCTTGCCATGCTGGGCATTGGTATATGGTGCTCAAAGAGAAATAAGACGACCGATGATTTCTATTTGGGAGGAAGAAAGCTCGGTCCGTTTGTAACGGCAATGAGTGCCGAAGCATCGGATATGTCAAGCTGGCTCTTGATGGGACTTCCGGGAGTCGCATATTTAACAGGTATTGCGGATGCCGCATGGACTGCAATAGGTTTGGCAATAGGTACATATTTAAATTGGCTTATTGTGGCAAAAAAGATAAGAAGATATTCGCATAAGTGTAATGCGACAACGATTCCGGCATTCTTTTCTAACAGATTTCGTGACAATTCAAAGCTTTTAAGCATTGTTGCGGCAATTGCGATTATAATATTCTTTGTGCCGTATACAGCGTCGGGTTTTTCAGCCTGCGGAAAGCTTTTTAATTCACTATTTGGTGTGGATTATTTTAAAGCTATGATAATTTGTGCGGCAGTTATAGTGTTCTATACAATGACAGGCGGATTTTTGGCTGCAAGTACAACAGACTTTATTCAAGGTATAGTAATGACTGTTGCATTGGTTATAGTACTTATTTACGGAGTTGTATCGGCAGGCGGAGTAGATGCCGTAATGGATAATGCCAAAGCATTGCCGGGCTATTTGAGTCTTGTAAATATATATAATCCCGAAACAAATTCGGCAGAAGCATACGGATGGTTAAAGAGCTTTTCAATGATTGCGTGGGGCTTGGGCTATTTTGGTATGCCTCATGTGCTTTTAAGATTTATGGCTATCGAGGATACAAAGAAGCTTACCCTTGCAAGACGTGTTGCGTCAATTTGGGTTGTAATTTCACTGTTTATTGCCGTATCTATCGGTGTAATCGGTCTTGGAATGACAAACAGCGGTGCAATGCACGTTCTTCAGGATCCGGAGAGAATAATAGTTGAAGTTGCAAAGCTTATATCAAGTCATGGAGCATTGGCGGCAATAGTTGGAGGACTCATTCTTGCCGGAATTTTAGCGGCAACAATGTCAACCGCAGATTCACAGCTTTTGGCTGCATCCTCATCTGTATCTCAGAATATAATCAAGGAAAAGTTTATTCCGAATTTATCGGAAAAGAGCGGAATGATTATAGCAAGAATAACTCTTATTATCATAGCTGTTATAGGTGTATACCTTGCAAGAGATCCGGAAAGCTCGGTATTTAAGATAGTATCATTTGCCTGGGCAGGCTTTGGTGCTTCGTTTGGTCCGACTGTACTTTGTTCATTATTTTGGAAGAGAACAACAAAGTGGGGAGCTTTTGCTGGCATGATAGCAGGTGCGGCAATGGTATTCATATGGAAGTATGCAATATCGCCTATCGGCGGTGTATTCGCTATATATGAGCTTTTACCGGCATTTATTGTTGGTTTAGCGGCAATTGTAATAGTAAGTTTATTAACACCGGCTCCGTCAAAGGAAATTATTGATGAATTTGAAGAAGTAAAGGTTATGAAAGATTGATAAATCAAGTACGGTAAAATAAAAAAAGTTTCTCTTACGACCGTCATTGATAAAACAGTAACATAAGCAGACTGTCAAACGGAGTTGCAACAAAAACACGCATATCACTTTTTAAGGTGGTATGCGTGCTTTTATTTTATCATTAATATCAATGCGTTATATGTGAGCATTTAAGTGTTAAAAAAACCTTGTTTTATGCGGTTTTTAAGGCTCAAAATTAGCGAGGTAATATAATATCATTACTTTGCTCAAAAAAGGAGTTTTATTTGCTACACGAACACAAATTTACACTTGATATTTTGTGTCAAACTTGTTTTGATATAAAATATCAAGTCAACAAAACAGTTTTCGCAAAAACTGTTTTGACGCTATATGCAAATTTTATTTTGCGTATAGCACAAAGGGGTATGGGGAAATGAGGGTTGCCCCATAATGAAAGCAAATGCAGAAACGCCGATTTGTTTTCATTGGCTCTCGGCAGAGCGCACACACCTGTCAAGGTGTATAAGTGCGCCCTTGTTAAAACAAGGGATTTCCCTCGTTCGCCGTATGCCCCCGAAAATCCTTGATTTTTCCCTTTGCAAATTCGCTTGAAAAAATCTCGATTAAAAGAGCCTGCAACTGCTCGTTTGAAAATTCCTCCGCACTGCTGATTACGCTTTCCAAAATTGCCCCTCGCTCAATTAACCGCTTTGTCCGTTTCTTCCGCTCGGCTTGTTTTTGCTCCGATATGAGCCGTTTTTTCTTGGTGGTGAGCTGATTGATTTGCTCCTGTGTTTTTGCAATTTGTTCATCAATGTTTTTCATAAAGTATTGTTCCTTTCTGTGTTTTGGGTATGAAAAAAGACAGCCGTTTATTCGGCTGCCATTATAGAGGTGCTGATTATTTTATAAGTTCTTGTTAATGATGCCTATTCCAAATACTTAAATCCCCATTTTGTCATTTCATAAAATACAGGCAATAAGTCCTTTCCTTTTTCGGAAAGTGAATATTCCACATGCGGCGGAATTTCATTAAATTGTTCCCGTTTTACAAGTCCATCGTTTTCCAATTCTCTTAATGATGATGTCAGCATTGTATTTGTAATTCCGTCAAGAGCCTTTTTCAGCTGCCCGAAACGAATAGGACTTTGAATACACAATTCATAAATGATTTGAAATTTCCAGCGACCTTGAAGCATTTCAAGAAGCGGTGTAACGGGACAATTTCCCGCTTGCGTTGTAATGCCGTTGTGAACAAGTTCTATATATTCCTCGTATGTTAAATCTTTACTCATTATTTTGTTCCTTTCCTATGGTATTAAATTTTGTACTATGTCAGAATATTCTGCGTACTTGTATTTTGTTTGCATACATAGTATAATATAAATACCGTCAGATGTCAATACCGACGGAATAAATGTATTATCAGAAAGGACAAATAATTATGAACGAAATTAACATTGGAAAAGCTACCGCTTTAACATCACCTGATCCACTTGTGCTTGTGTGCACCGAAAAAGAGAACGGAGCATTGAATATGGCGCCGGTTTCTTTCTTTATGTATGCGTCATTCAATCCGCCTATGCTTGCTTTTGCTATGGGCAAAGGTGCAAACAGCGGTGAGAATATCCGCCGAACAGGGAAAGCCGTTCTTGCTGCACCCGGAGTAAGTCTTAAAGAAGCTGTAATGGCTTATGGAAGTGCAAACGGCGGAAAAACAGATAAACTTTCCGAAACACCTATTGCATTGCAAAGCATAGACGGCACAAGTATTCAAATACCGGCTGACTGCCGTATTGCTTTTGAAGTAACGCTAACTCAAACGATTGAGTCCGGTGATCACTATCTTTATCTTTGCAATATTGATAAAATACTCGCCGACGAAAGCAAAGAAGCCTTGTTTGCTTGGGACGGATATGCAAAAGTAGCCGCTTCGAAAATCAAAGAATAAGTTTTTTTATAATCATAGCTACCTTTTTATCGGTGGCTATGATTTATCTGTTCATATTAAATTTTAATACGGCTTTCATCAGTGTTGCTTTGATTTCTTCTGAAAAAACATAATTACCTTTTGCGAAATATCCGATATATCCGTCGTAATGTGAAACCACCTTCCGCATAGCCTTTGTGTCGGCGGTAACGGCTTTTTCTATTGTTTCAAAATTCAAAAGGCTGTATTTATTTTTCATTGCCAGCCTCCAAAAATCCACGCAATTTTTTTAATGCCGTTATATGAATATAGCTGATATTCTGATGTGAGGTTCCGTATATATCCGCAATATTTCTTATGGAATATCCGGCAAAGTAATACAGTAAAATTATATTCCTTTGCCTGTCCGTCAGCGTTGATAGTGCTTGCCCCAAACGATAATCATTCACGCTGAAAACATTTCCGAAAATTGCAAATTGATATTGCAGAATCGGGTATATATCGCATTTGCCGTATTGCTCTGAATACTTTGCATAAATTTCATCAAGGGCAATATTCCGCTTAATATGCTTATCCAGTTCACGGTATAAATTCATTGCACAATGGCGGATAACCGTTTTGCAAAAGCTGTCAAAGCAATGTGTTATATGCTCCTTTTGTTTGCTTGTGTATTCCATTTTCCTAACCTCCGAAATTGAATTGTTTTGTTAAATTCAATTCCAAAGCAGGCGGTGAGCGCGGAAAAATGAAAAACAAATTTGATTTTTGGCGAGTGGGTACTCACTCGCTTTGCTTGCTACTCTCAAAACAAACGAAAACAGAGGTGTTATTTAATGGATAATGAAAACAAATTTAAGGTGTCAATCAGCAGCATACTGGCAGAGCATAGGACGGACAACAAATCTGCCTGTACCCGATAATCCGTATCGCTGGGTAGCCGATACAATTTCAACTATGCTTGAAAAGAAAGAATATTTAGGGCATATCGTAAATTTCAAGACCTATAAGCAATCATACAAAATCAAAAAGAAGTTGCATAACCCCGAAGAAAAACAAATGATTTTCGAGAACACTCACGAACCGATTATTGACGCTGATACTTGGGAAAGGGTGCAGGAGCTGCGAAAAAACAAACGCAGACCGTCAAGAACGGGAAAAAGCAATATGTTTTCGGGAATAGCCTATTGTGCCGACTGCGGTCAGAAACTTTACTACTGCACAAGCAATTATTTTGAAAGCAGACAAGACCATTTTGTGTGTTCAACCTCACGCAAGGGCAGGGAAAATGCTCAACACATTTTATCCGTGCAGTTGTTCTCGAAAAGGGCGTACTTGCACACCTAAAATATGTGATAGGCTTTGTTGCGGCTTATGAAAATCAGTTCCGTGAAATTATGGGTGCAATGCAGAAAGCAGAGATAAAAAAAGAAATATCCGCAAAGAAAAAATGCTTGCAAAATGCGAAAACCGTATCAACGAATTAGACCGTCTTTTCAAGAGTATTTACGGGGACAAAGCAAAAGGAATTTTGAACGAAAACAGATTTCAAATGCTTGCAGATGATTACGAAACCGAACAGCAGGAATTGAAATTGAAAATCACACAGTTGTCTACCGAAATATCCGATACAGAGGAACAAAGCGATAATTTGGAACGGTTTATTTCAAAGATACATAAATATCTTGATTTGCAGGAATTAACACCGTCAATTCTGAATGATATGGTAAAACGGGTATATGTTCACGCACCACAGATTATTGACGGAAAACGCACACAGCAAATTGATATTTGCTATGACTTGGTAGGAATACTGCCGATGTCATTGCTTAAACAAAACAGTGAAACGGCATAGAAAATACTATGCCGTTTCAAAGAAAACATTATTGCTGTTTTATTAAGGAATGCAATATGAGAAACTTTTTTTATTACCTTATTTCATACAAGACATACAGCAGTTAAGGTATGCCTCTTAATTCTGTTTCCTTACAATAGTATATTCATCTCCCGGACGGTAGTAAGGGCAGTGCGAAAAATGCCCCTGCATGAACAGCCTAAGCTCGTCCTCGTCGAGCGACATGGAACAGACATAGCAGTCATATTCTTCATCATAGTCATAATATAAGCAGTATTCACAGTTATCCATAATATCACCTCTGTTTTATCTAAACTTTTTCTATATTATAGCATTTATAATTTGTTGTGTCAATAAAAATTTAAATCTCTGAAATATTTTCATTCTGACGTTTCTTCATTTTGGACCAGCTGATAAATCCGTATATATCGTTTGCAAAGAAAATGATAAAGCATACTACTACAGATATGTATGAAATATCATTCATAGCCGCCAAAGACCACAGTATTATCAGCACAATATCATTTGCGGCATATGCAACTGCATAAAATTCACTTCTCTTATATGTAAGGTATACC
>USPO01000007.1 GCA_900556575.1 uncultured Eubacteriales bacterium | reverse complement strand
TCTTCCGATCTAAAATGGATTTATAAAATCAGGGTTGTAGTAAGTACCCAAAAAACGTCTGATGCTAAAAATGGAAGAATTGAATGCATATTAAAATTTGATGAAGGAGAACAGCGTCAGAATTTAGAAAATACTAATCAAAAAGGCGGAGAAGCATATGTCGATATAGAGTCATCGTATGCTCCGTGGGAGCTAAGGAAACTTGAAGTTTCAAATAAAACAACAGACGGATTTAAAATGTATTGTATATATGTCGATGTCAAGGGAAATAACAGCTCCGGTTCGACAAGGATATTCGGAAAACATTATCCGGGTAATTCATCTGATAAAAGCAGCGGACAATGGATTGATAAAAATAACAGTCGTCCGAAATCATATACAGTAGATGTAAATTCCAAAAGAAATATAAAAAGTTTGGATAATTTCGATACATTCAATCAGACAATAAATATTAATATTTCGGGAGAAAGCGAAAGCATAGAGAAAAAGTGGAGCGGAAAAATATCTGATAATTATACAAGTGCTGCCGGAGAAGGAAATGCATATAATTGTATGAGTAAAAGTAATGCTCCTGAATTTTCTGTAAGTGCCAGTGCTGTAAAATCAGGAAATGCATCTGTAAGCTCAAATGATATTATAAAAAACATAATAACAGTCGGAAATCAGGGCTTTACCTTGGATAAGGCAAAGGCGATGAATTATATGAATAATAATAATATAAATATTATAAACATAACTTCAAAGATAAAGTTTTCGTCAGAAACCACATCCGGAACGACTGAATTTTGGAAAACCACAAAAATTGTAAGGAATGCTTTTTCGATTGAGAATATACGAGTCGTAGGAAGCTATTATACAGAATCAAAAGACAATAATTATTTTAATAACTCTTCGGATAAAATGATATCTGTGATGGGAACGGTAAAAACAGGAGGAAATAATTCGCATCTGTCATATCTTGATGTTGCAACGAAAAAACTCAGCTTTACATCCGCATATTTAACAGACGGCGGAAACCTTCGTATAAATGCTATGGAGAGCGGAAAGGCTGTATATGAGGCAAAGTTTTACGGAACAACTTTTATTATGTGGTTTCCATATACAGAGGGTGCGGATAGCGCAAATAAAAATCTAAAGCTTGTGATTGAAAATGCAAAAATCGGGAATTACAGGCTATGGGATGAGGCTAATCACAGAGAAGGCTTATCGAGTCAAAATAATGACGGTTATCTTTTGTCGGGATATAAAATAGATGCGAAAAATCCGACAATTGAATTTTCACCGGGCGATGGCACTGATTTAAACAAATGGAACAAGAGCGTGGCCTTAAATTATACTCCGAGCGAAACAATCTATATTACTCAAAACGGAGTATTAAATGAAGGCAGAACAAGAATTAAGTTAAAAAATAAAGGCAATGATGTAAAGTTCAGGATAGGAAACTCATCCGGAGTAACCTCATATAATGCACCGGCGGCAGGCGGAACAGCATCAAGCTTAAATCTTTCACTCAGCGATGCAATAGAGGGTGAATTTGATGTGGTTGCCGAGGGCAGTGACATTGCCGGAAATCCTATGAGTGTTACATACAGCGGAATAAAGCTTGATAATAAGGCACCGAGTATTGATGTGGACGGAACCGAGAAAGCAGAGGCTAATGGTAAAAAGTCATACAATATGAATGTGAAAATTCATGACGCATCGAATACCGGAAAACTTTACTATATGTTCACAAATAAAAGTGTCAATGATATAGAAATGCCGAACGGCAATGAAGAGCATACGAGCGGTGAAATGGATACAACCCTTAACAAGTGGGCATATATAGACCAGTCGGATACTCAGGACCAAGGCTCGGCAACGGCACATTTTAGTGTGGAGAAAGGAAATAACTTTAGCGGTTTAATTGTATATTTTGCGGTAGATGAGGCGGGGAACAGAACAACTATATATTCAAAGCCGATAAATATTAAAAATGAAGACACATCATGTGATATAGTTCCTTCAAATCCTGACCGTCCGTATCCGAGCTATAATATATCGATTTTAACGAACAGCAATAATCAAGTCTCTTATGCATGGAAAGATATATACGGAGAATACATAACGAATGACATACCGTATAACGGCGAATTTAACACAGCGGATTTGCAGGCTACAAAGGGAATTAACGGCACATATGTTCTTGAGTGCAAAATAGTTTCGCAGACAGGAACAAATATCAATATTCAGACAAGAACGTATGAATTTGACAATGAAGGACCTAAAATAAATGCATCAACGGTATCATCAAATGTTAATGCAAGTCAGGTAATTTCGGTTTATGCATCGGACGCTTCGGGTGTTTCAAGCGGAAGTGCAAGAGTTGTAAGAAGTGACGGCACCGAAATAGAGGGCATGGAAGAAATACCTTTAAATGTTACTGACGGAGTACTGTCGCAGAATGTAACTATAAGCGGAATTCCGAGCGGTGCATATGCACTTAATGTAACAGCGGAGGATATAAACGGATTTTCAAACAGTACGATTTCTCAGCCGTTTTATATCAGAAACGATAAGCCCGAGTCTGATGTAAATATTGTAAGCAGTCTGAACTATAATGAAAGACCGTTGATTTCAGACAGTAAATTCAAGCTTGGCTTTGACGTTACGGAAAGCTTTATAAATGCAGAGGGCATAGAAAATCAAGTACTTTATTACAGGGTTGGAACAGCACCGGATGAGTACAGTGAATGGATTATGGCAGGAGCTATGGAGCCGAATGGAGATGCTCTTACTGTGAAAACAGAGGTAAATGCTCCGGAAATGTCATTCACGGACGGAGAAAATACATTGTTTGTGCAGACAGCTGTTTTAGACAGATATATGCATACCGAAAATATAAATGTCGATACGATACAGACAAGTGAGGTTGTTTTCTACTATGATACAGCTGCACCGGAGGCGGATTTAAACATAGAAGATGTTCATACAAGCGAAAGTATTTCCGGTAAGCTTTATGTAAGAGATAACATTAATACAGAGCTTGACGTCAGCTGTGCAAGCAATGCCGTAAAGATTGAAAAAGCTGCGGATAACAATGCGGAAACAGATGAGGCTGCCGAAAATAATGTTAATATCGGCGAATATGATATTACGGTATCGGAAAGTGTGGATACGGTAATAACCGTTAAGGACAGAGCCGGCAATGCAAAGGATGTAAAACTTGTTATCAACGGAATCGATACTACACCGCCGACAGCATCGGTAAAGGTAACAGAGCAGATGACAGGCGAAAGAAAGGACGCAGCTGCGGAGGTTACGATTAACGATGTATTTGACGGTGAAGTAATCATTGACGGTCAGAACGATAAGGGTATAAGATTTGCATTTATTCCGGCTGATAAATATGACGGCAGCGGAAGTATTGCAGATGAATACTTCATGGATAATTTTACTGACAGTAATAACTTTAAAGTTACAAAGACAAGAAGTGACAGCTCTTTCTGGGAGGGCGAAAGCAATGTTGTATACAAGGCTGAAGTACTCGGAGCAACAGGAAGCTGGTACTTGGGTGTGCGTGCGGCAGATATTCTCGGAAATGTAACGGATATTGTATTTGATGATGTTTTGACTGCGGAAGATAAGGAAATTACGGCAAATATTTCTGTAAATCCTAAGAGAACAGAGGTAAAGACAATTGCCAATGTAACATTTAATGTGCCTGTATATGCTGTTCCGCAGGATAAGATTTTAGATAAATACAGTGATGCAGTAAAAAACAATACATATGACCTTGATTTTACCGGAATGTCGGATGAAGAAAAGGTTGATGCGGTAAATCTTGAGGCAGCAAGAGATAATTCAGAGTTCTGTTCGGAGAAATACAGCTTTGCGGCAGATGCGAATAAAGACTATGTTTTGTATACATCCGATGATTTGGGCAGAACAAAGAAAATGACTGTTACGGTTGAAGGTGTGGAATTCGGTGCGGCAAGCGGCATAAAAACAACAAATGCAAAAGCCGAATGGGATGACACAAGTATGTCTGAAAAGATAGTCCCTGTCAACGGAATGATGTGTGCCGCAGACTATAATTACTTATATGTGATTGTAGAGCCGGATGATGACGATACGCTTTTACTTCCTATTGAAGATAAAAACTTCCAATATACAAGCGGATTGAATTTTAATGAAGCTTTGTCGGAAGACTATAAGAGTGCGGACGGTAAGGGATACACCAAGCTTATATATGACGTTGGGCAAATACTCAATGAAAATGCATCGGGTGATACATCATTTGAATCATTTAAAAAGACAACCGAACGTACTTTAACGGTTAAGGCATTTTCGGTAGATGCAGACCCGGAAATTCCGGAGCAGATTACAGAAAAAACGGTAGTTGTAAGCAATATTGATAATGATGCTCCCGAAATAACCTGGTCGGTAAATCCTCAGGTGTACATAGAACACGAGGTGGAATTAGACGGGAATAAATATACTGAATGGGAAATAAAACCGGTTCCGAGCGATGTTGAATATACATTCAAGGTACAGGATAAAGAGTCGGGAATAACCGAAATGAAGGTTCTGGAATACGAAACAGCGGACAATGAAGGCAATTTTAGCAGTGAAGAGGTAAGTATTCCGATGCAAGACGAGGACGGAAACCCGATAGATTATTCAAGGACTCCTTGGGTATGGGACGGTTCGGAGCATATGGGGCTGATTGATGATTACGAGGGAAATTTGGAAATCAAACCGATTCCTTTGAGAATAGAATATATCGGCGACACAGACCCTTACGGAGTTAAGATTATAAGCTATACATTTTCCGACGCATATTATGCAAGATATGCCGGAGTATTTAAAAATTCGGCAGGCGGAGAATCCTATATTATGATAGGCTATACTGAAATGGGCATATCGACTCAGGACATTATTTATAAAATGCCGATTGAGGAAAATACAGACTATACGGTAAAGTATTTATACGAAGCGGCAGACGGCAGCTGGCAGCCTGTTAATGATGAGGAAAATGTATATTACAAAAATGCAAAGGCAGTTATTGAAAAGGCGGACAGAGGAGAAGAAAGAGAGCTGTATGTTTCAAATAATGCAGGTTCGTTTGAAAAGACTCTCAATATGTATGAAAGTGCATTTACCTTTATGTTAAAGGATAAATACGGTTACAGAAAAGAGGTTCCCGTATCGCTTTCAAATTTTGACGCACAGCCCGGAACAATAGAGTATACACTTTCCAATACAGAGATGACGAATAAGCCGATTACGGTTACTATAAATGTATCCGATGACATGAGCGGTGTAGGAAAGGTTATGCTGACAAATGGTACGGAGGAAATCGCATTAACAAATACGGAAAACGGAGTATATACCGGAACAATAGAAAAGAACGGTGCATACAGCATTACAATGTATGATAATGCAGGAAACAGGGCAGCAAAGAGCTTTGCGGTAAGAAATATAAATACCTCAATTCCGGAAGCGGCGGTAACCTACAGTACCGAGGAATATACCTCACGTCCGGTAACAGCATCAATTACATTCTCAAAGCCTAATGTAAGAATTACAAGGGTTGAACCGGTTGCACCTCTTACAGAGTCGGATTACAGTGTGAACTACGGTGCGGCAATAATAACATTTGCAAAGTCCGGCACACTCGGAGTTGTCTATGAAGATGAATACGGAAACAGCAATGAGTCAAATCCGCTTATAGTGGCAGTAGGAAATATTGATAAGACACCTCCGGTACTTGAACCGGTATTGGATAATTCAAAAAATCCGGCAGTTGTTGAGGTAAGCTTCAATAAGGTTGATAATCCTTCGAGTGAGCTTGATAAGCTGCGTAAGGCATCCGAAATTTTCGTAACCTACGGAGGAATAACAAAAGCGGTTGAGGATGAAAATGGCAGTAAAAACACATTTGAATTTTATCAGAACGGAAACTATACCTTTAAAATTCATGATAAGGAAGGTATGTCATCATATCTTAATGTTGAAATTGCTGATATTGATTTAAAGGCTCCTAAGATTACAAAAATCAGCTGGAGTTATGAATATGATGAATTTAACGGTACGGAGTGGGAGACAAAAACAGCAAACGAAGAAATATCTCCGACAGAAGGTAAGGCGGGATATATTGCGGCGGTTGATAAATACAAGGTTACGAATAAAGATGTAAACGTAACCGTAACAACCGATGATGATACTCGCATTTTAGGAAGTATAACTGACGAATACGGAAAGACAAAGGAAAGAACATTCAGCAGCAACGGACTTTTCATGTTTAATACAGAGAAGAAGAACGGTTTGAGTGCAAGCTATGGTCTTGATATAGAATTTATCGACAAGACAGCGCCGGTGCTTGACCTTTTGGGAGCGGAGGAAATTGTATTCTATGAAAATCCGGAAATGAACACCGAATATGATGAAAGTATGCTTATCTACAAGGAAAACGGAAAATATAAAGCATATAATGCATATGATACCTTTGGCGGAAAGGAAACAAACCTGACCGATAAGGTGGAAGTAGTTGACTGGGGCGGATTTGATTCAAGCAATCTGAATAATAATAGGTTTGATTCGGGTTCACCTTATACAATCACATATCGTGTATCGGATAATGCACATAATGTTACGGAGGCGAGAAGAACGGTAAGGCTCGTGGGAATGTATGATACGCTTGCATTTGTAAACGGGCAGCTGCCCGACTATGCCGGACGCTGCGAAACAGAGGGTGACAATGTTAAAATATCACTTTCTAACTTCTCCGGAACAGCATATGTGAAATACCAAAAGGGTATGAAAACAATGGGTCAGATGAAGAAGGAAGGCGAAACGGTAACGAGAAATGCAAACGGAGAGTTTGAAATTTCCGGTCTTACGGAAGGCTGGTATACCTTCTATATTCAGACAGATAAGCGAGATTACTTTACACTTCAGGTATTCCTGAGAAATTAAATATGAGCTTGAAGGTCTGCTGTCGGGGAGTCGTCCGGCAGCAGACAGAAAAAATTTTGCCCCAAATATAGAAGGGAGGAAGTATGATGAAGGTTTTTAAAAGGCTGACAGCCTATATATTAGCGGCGGCAATGATCATTTCACTTTTACCGGTCATGGCGGCAGCGGAGGATAGCTACAGTATAAGTAATGCTTATATGTCATTCTCGTTCAATCCGAAAACGGGCGGATTTTCGATAGAAACAGAGGAAGGAAATCCGAAGAAGGTTCTTGATAACAACATTCCGCTGCTCTATTCGGAAGATAAGGAGCAAAGCAGCGGAACATCGTTTATTACCGTAAGAATAGGTGATAAGGACTATATCTTTGGTCAGGATTACGGATTCTTCGGGATTTCATCACAGCTCGGTACACCGGAGGTAACGGAAGAGGGAAGGCTTATCACTATTCCGTGGACAATAAAGGGTACTACCGTTACGTTAAAGGCGGCACTCGGTCATGATGAAAACAGTGATATAACCGGAAATGTGGGACTTTCGTTCAGTGTTGAAAACAACAGCGGAAATGATGAAAATGTAAGCGTGAGACTTTTGCTTGATACGGCACTTGGAAATAAAATCGATGCACCGTATTTTGTCATAGATGAGGACATTAAACCGACTATGACTGAAACGGAATTTTCGGGAGATAAAGTGCCGTCACAAATCCGTGCGGTAGATTCGCTCACGAATCCCACAAAGCTTTCATATATCCTTACAAAGGGATGGAACGGCGGAGTTGAACCGAGTAAGGTTATAATCGGTCACTGGGCAAATCTTGCAAACACACGTTACAGCTATACACCGGACTCCTATTGCGACTTTACAAATTATTCAAACGATTACCGTGAGCCGGACAGTGCTGCGGCAATTTATTGGGAAAATAAGAATATAAAGAACGGCGAAAGCTTTACTGGTGAAATGCTCTATGGTGTCGGTAATTTCTCAAATAACATGGGCGAGGCAATGGGAGTAAATATCACTGCCGGCAGAGTAGAGCTTGCGGAGGATAAGGTATCCTACAAAAATGACGGAAAAATAGACGTTGTTGTGGAGCTTGATAATACAACAGATGATGCCGCGGTATTAAGTAATGTAGTGGCAAATCTTACTGTTGATGAAAGCAAGCTAAAAGTCATGGAAGGCTCGGAACAGGTTACATATACAGAGCTTGGAAAAGAAATAAAGACTCTGAAATATACACTTCAGGCATTGCCTCAAACCGAACTTTGTACGGGTACAATATATGTTTCGGTAACGGGAGTAAAAACTCTCGATGACGGTACACAGACAGATGTTGAAACAGCGGCACAGAGAAATATAATTCTTCCGTCAGCGGGAAAGACATCTGAGGTTCAGCTTAATAATATAAATCCTGAAATTGTATATACAGACGGTGAAAAGGCTGTTACAATATCGGGAAAGATGAAACCGCTGGAAACAATACTTGCCGATGATGCGGCAGTGGAGTTAAAACTTAAGCATACGACAAGTAATCACACTGTTACAATAGATAAGAAAAATATAGCGTTTCTTGATGACAGCGGCGAGATAATGACGTTTACAACAGAAGAAACTCTTTCTGTAGGTGAGTATGAAATAGTTTTTGAAATAAACGACAGCCGTTTACAGGAAAGTCTTGGTGCGGCATCGATTGTATGCAGCCAAAACCTGCAGGTTTCGGCTGATAAGAAATATCAGCTGAAATCTTACGGATTGATTGCACTTGTAAGAAGCAGCGACACAAGCAACGCCGATTATGATTTCTTTACATTCAGAACGGAAGCTGAATTTTTAAAGTTTTATCATGGAGAAACAACAGCGGTCGGTGCTTTAAATAAGACGAAAATAAAGTATAATTTTGGCGGCAGCAAAGAGTCTATAAAAAATCATGAAATATTAATGACGGTAAGGGGTCACCTTCGTGAAATGAAGGATGAAAGCGGAAAGCTTTTCTGGCAGGCAGATTATTCATCGGGAGATATAGTCCTTAATAATATGCTTTCATATGAAGGTGACAGCCCGCTTAAAATCTATGAAAGCGGCGGAAAATATACTATTGAGGGTGACGGACTTTTAAAGGTTGTGAACTCGATAAATGTGTGGAGAAGCAAGTGGAGCATTACCGCGGTAAAGGGAATTGCATATACCCTCGATAATGAGCGTTTAGGCAAAACGATAGGTAAAAACATAACGATTAATCCGCTTACGCTTTCTCTTGACGGTGCGGCGACAATGATTCAGTCGGTCGGCGGATTTGCCGTAGATTTAAAGTACGGTGTTTTAAGCTCACAGTGGTATGACGATTCCGACGGTATGGTTACATACGGAATCGGATTCGGCGGAAGTATAAGCCTTCCGATAAAGGCAAAGAAGAAAGATCAGCAGCAGGATTTGACTGCAGACCAGGAGGATTTATCGGAGGAACTTAACAATCTCTTTGATGAGAGTCTTTCGGCAGACCAAGAAGATATTTCCGGCGATATGAACAGCCTTTTTGATGAGTCACCTAAGAAAACAACAACGGGTGATAAAATAAAGAAGGATACAAAACTTTCCGAAGGTCAGCTTTCGGCATCAGTGGATAATGTTCTTTTCGGTGAAAAGGGTGATGTTAAGGACGGCTATGTAAAGGTTGATGATACCGGATATATCGGCATAGACTCAACATTCTCGATTGCATTGCCGCAGGATTTATTAGGTTCGTTGGTATCAAATGCACCGGGAATATATGCAAGCGTTAAGATTAATACAATAGAAAATCAATACGAAATCAATGCGGGACTTAACATTAAGATTATTGAATGTGAGGGTATTCTTGCATTCAAGCAGGTTAATGTTAAGAAAAAGGATGTTATTGTTCCGGATAAGGTAGAGTTTTATATTCGTGACGGCTTAAAAATTCCGGTAGCACCGCCTGTATTATTTATTGCGGGTCTTGGCGGCGGAATTAACGGTCTTGCCGATACGATAGGCGGTGAATTTGATAAGCTGCCTCCTATAACAATACTCCTTTTTACACGTCTTGAGGCTATCGGTGTATTGACGGGTGATTTTAATGCAAAAATCAGTCTTGAGGGTATGTCGCTCAAGGGAGATATGAAGCTTAAGGCAAAGGGACTCGATAAGCTTATGGATCTGAATGCCGGAATAAGTGCAAGGTGGATAGAGCCTTGGGAACTTAATTTATACGGCAATGTAAGCATAATAGACGGTCTTATAAAGGGCGGAATAACAGTAACAATTGCAGATGACTATTTCTATGGTTATATATTTGCAAGCATCTGCATACCGGACAGTATACCTCTTGTGGGAGGAAAGGAACTTGCGGGAGTTGAAGCTGCCGTATCGGATGAATTTATAGGTGCAAATATAAAGATTATAGGCATTAAATTCGGAGTAATATATTACTGGGGAGAAAAGGTATCCTTCGGTAAAAATATTAATTTAAGTCCTCCGGCGAGAAATGCAGCCTTTGCAGGCTATGCCGCACTTTCAAATGCCGATGATGTAACGGGTTATTACGGAACGAATATACATGAACTTTCGGTAAGCAGCTTTGCTGTATATGCATCGGGAAAAAACTATAAGGAAGCAAAGGTTAATGTTTCGAATGCATCGGGACAGAATGCCCTTCTTGTAGAAATTCCTTATAAGGGTATGGGTATACCTCAGGCAGGAGAAATTACTCTTATAAACAAGGACGGAAAGACTGTTGAAACAGTTGCCGATGATGAAAACGGCGGCGGAAATATGCTTGTTCAGCATCGTGAGGACGGAGATTTTATCTATGTAACCGTAACAGATCCGGCTAAGATTACAAACGGTGAATGGACGGTAAGATATACAACTCCGAATATAGAAATATCTTCAATTAATATGAGCGGAGTTGATGATATTGCGGAAATGAACAGCTGTGGAATACAGATTACAAAGACAGACCAAAAGGCAAAGACGACAGAGGTTAAGGCAGAGTGGAATATAGACGGTTCATCGGAAAAACTCGGAACAATTGATGTTTATCTGACAGAGGATAAGGATATTTTATCAAAGATTAAAACAAATAATAACACCGGAGATTCATTGGGTGTAAATATTATTCATAAAACAAATGCAGCTGTGCAGTCCGGAAAGGCAAGTGAAACGGTAGTTCTTCCGGATGCACTTCCAAGCGGAAAATATTATGCCGTCGCAGTGCTTTCAACAACAGACGGTATAAGCCTTGCTGTAAGCGATACGGCGATAGATTTTGTGAATACAAATCTGCCGCAGGCAGTTGACGGAGTAAAGCTATCATACGGCGGAAACGGTGAATTGTTCGTAAGTGTTACAGATAAGGCAGATGCAGACTATACGCATTATCTTGCTGAAATAGTTTCGGATGACGGAACAACACTGGAAAATAATATAGGGCAGTTTGAAAAAGGTTCTAACTTTGTATTCGGTTCGCAGGCAGGGTTGACTGTAGGAAAGAAATATCATGTCAATATAAAAACTCTGCGTGAAGAATACAAGAAATCCGGCGAGGAATATAAGACACATTACTATTACGGAGAAGATACAGTAACATCAAACAGTATAATACTTCCGGAACCCGTTATGCCTAAGCTGGTAAGCGTTAAAACAAATATAGATACATCGGGAGAGGAGATAAATACGAATGAAAAGAATGTAGTTATCGAATATACCTTTGAAAATGATGTATTTGTAGAAATGAGCCTTAACGGCAGCAAAGTTTATGCATTCGGCAATGACCCGTCACAGGAGAAAAATTATTTCAGAAAAGACTGGAAATTTGTACTTGACGATCTTGATGACGGTGATTATGTTGTTGACTTTACGGCATATGCAAAGGAAAATGAGCCTAAAACAACATTCTCCAAAGACCATATAAAGGGCAGTCAGACAGATATTAAGGACGCTTATTTCGGATTTACGGTAGATACATCGGCACCTGTTCTTTCGTTTGCACAGAATAGTGTTGAAAGAAAACTTGGAAATGATAATATATCCGTTATTTTCGGTGCAAATACGGTTATAGCTGATGAACAGGGTAATTATGCTATTGAAGGACTGACCGAAAAATCAGCGGTGCTTTCGCTTGACGGAGTACCTCTTAGCGGTACGGAAGAGGGTGTAGGCTTTGCCGCAAACGGCAGTTTCAGCATTAAAGGTGTACTCGGAGAAGATGAAACTTTTAAGGAACATCATTTAACAGCCAAGGATAAGGCGGGGAATGTATCTGAACTTATGGTTTATGCTGTAAGGGGAGATGGATTTGCGTTTAACAGTCTTAAGCTTTATCTTGACGGAAAAGAGATACAGCCGAATGCAGACGGAGAAAAGGTTATTACCTTAAAGAACGGTCAAAACGCTAAACTTTCGGCAGCGGTTGTTACGAGCAGCGGAAAAATATTTACATTAAAGGACACGATGATTAACTGGAATGTAATGTATGAAAAGAATGCAATTGATATGAACAACGGCACGATTGAGGCACTCATTCCGGGAGAAACTGCAGTTAAAGCGGCAATCACATCGGCAAAGATTCAGACGGCGGACGGAAAAAATCGAAACGAGGAGTTGGCTGACTATACTATTATAAAGATAGTTAATAATTCGAAGTCCGATTTAGTAGATAAAATTACAGAGGCACAGAATCTTCTGGAGGTATCGGCAAATGTAAGCGACATCAAGAAAGAGACATTACAAGCTGAAATCAACAAAGCAATGCAAATATTAAATAACGCATCATCAAATGAAGATGATTACACTAATGGAGTAACGGAACTGGAAAAGGCAATTAAAGAGTTTAAGACTCCCGAACCGACAGAAGCTCCGACAGCGACACCGACCGAAATGCCGACGGAAGCGCCGACAGAAGCACCGACGGAGACACCAACGGAAGCGCCGACAGAAGTGCCGACGGAAGCACCAACAGAAGCACCAACGGAGACACCAACAGAGGCGCCGACAGAAGTGCCAACGGAGACACCAACGGAAGCACCGACAGAAGTGCCGACGGAAGCGCCGACAGAGATGCCAACGGAAGAACCTACAGCTGTTCCGACAGAAAGTCCGACAACAGAGCCGACAGCCACTCCGATACCGACGGCAACACCTAAGCCGAGCAGCGGCGGAGGCGGTGGAGGCGGCGGTTCTGTGAGATACATTATTACAGCAGCGGATGCCGAAAACGGAAAGGTTACGCTTTCGCAGAAAACAGCATCATATGGTATGAGTGTGACGGTAACGGCAATACCTGATGAGGGTTATGAAGTTGCGGATATGCTTATAAACGGCAAGTCGGTAGGTACTAATGAGATATATACCATAAAATCTATTACAGGAAATACAGAAGTAAGGGTTGTATTTGAAAAGAAGGCTGACGAAGATAAGTCTGATGATACAAAACCTGAAAATAATAAACTTCCGTTTAAAGATGTGCATGAAGATGACTGGTTCTATAATTATGTCAAGAGTGCATATGAAGGAAAGCTTATGAACGGTATAACAGAAACGTATTTCGAGCCGGAAACAAAGCTTACAAGAGCAATGTTTGTAACAATTCTTCACAGAATTGACGGTGAAAAAATTGAAGGAAGTTGTGAATTTAATGATGTTCCGAAAGATGCATATTACAGAAATGCTGTGGCATGGGCAAGTGCTAACGGAATAGTAAACGGGATGTCGGAAACAGAGTTTGCTCCGGATGAAAATATCACCAGAGAACAGATGGCGGCAATATTGTACAGATATGCACAGTATAAGGGAATAGATACATCGATCGGAGATGATGCGAATATTCTGTCATATGATGATTACAGCAGTATATCCGAGTATGCAATACCGGCAATGCAGTATACGGCAGGCAGCGGACTTATAACGGGAAAAACACAGTCAACTTTAAATCCGAAAGATAATACTACAAGAGCGGAAGCAGCGGCGGTATTTGTCAGATTTGTGGATTTATTGAAGTAAAATAATAAGGAGCAGAGGCAAGGTCTATTCTTTGCCTCTGTTCTTTTGATAAATTATCTTTTAAATCGGCAAAAATCGTGTCAATAGAAAAAAACTTTTCCGAATTGATAATAAAACACAAAAAATCACGCATAATTTTGTACAAAATTTTTTTGAAAAAACTATGGAAATTTACATGGAATTGATATATAATAATAAGATAGAATAGCACTATTTTTGAATAAAATTTTGGGGCATACAGAATATGCAAATACTTCAATTATATGAAGTGTCCCCCAAATTAAATATGGCTTTATTGTCTCAAAAACAGCTGTTCGAGCAGTATATTATACGGCTCAATATTAAATGTAAGGAGGGATTACAAAATAATGAATGAAATTTTAAGACTTCTTGATATAGAGAAAGGCAAGATCGACCGAGCGAAGATCGCAGCAATGCTGCGTATTGAGGAAAGTGAGGTAGATGAAAGATTAGCTGAGCTTGAACGCAACAATGTTATCGTAGGATACAGAACTATTGTCAACTGGGATAAAACAGACCGTAACGTGGTAACTGCTTTGATTGAATTAAAGGTTACTCCGCAAAGGGGCGAAGGCTTTGATAAGATTGCCGAAAGAATTTATAAGTACCCTCAGGTAACCTCACTGTATCTTATGTCCGGTGCATATGATCTCGCTATTACTATTGAAGGCAAGACTATGCAGGAGGTTGCTCTTTTCGTTGCACAGAAGATTGCACCTATGGATTCGATTATTTCTACCGCTACACATTTTGTGCTTAAGAAATATAAAGAGGAAGGAATTGTATTCGAGGATGATGAAAAGGATACAAGACAGGTGATTACATTATGATAGATTTGGATAAGCTGGTTTCTCCTGTCGTTGACGGGCTTGCTCCGTCCGGCATCAGAAAGTTTTTTGATATAGTAGCAGTTATGGAGGATGCTATTTCCTTGGGTGTAGGAGAGCCGGATTTTGCTACTCCGTGGTCAATTCGTGAGGCAGGTATTTATTCCCTTGAAAAGGGACAGACTTATTATACCGCTAATGCTGGACTTATGGAGCTGAGAAACGAAATCTGCCGCTACAATGAAAGAAAATACGGTATGACATATGACCCGAAAAAAGAGGTTCTCGTAACAGTCGGTGGTTCGGAGGCAATAGATGCAATGATCAGATGCGTTGTAAATCCGGGCGATGAGGTTCTTATCGTTGAACCGAGTTTCGTATGTTACAAGCCGCTTACACTAATGGCGGGCGGTGTTCCTATTGCTATTGAAACAAAGGAAGAGGACAGCTTCAGACTTCTTCCCGAACAGCTTAAAGAAAAGATAACTGATAAGACAAAGCTTTTGATTTTACCGTTCCCGAACAATCCGACGGGCGGTGTTATGTCGCGTGAGGATTTGGAAGCGATAGCAGAGGTATTAAAGGATACTAATATTCTTGTATTATCGGATGAAATTTACGGCGAGCTTCGTTACGGTGGCGAGCCTCACGTTCCATTCTCGGCTATTGACGGAATGAGAGAAAGAACGGTTGTTGTAAACGGCTTTTCAAAGGCCTTTGCAATGACAGGCTGGCGTCTCGGATATGCACTCGGACCGGAAAGAATAATCAAGCTTATGACAAAGGTTCATCAGTTCGGTATTATGTCTGCCCCGACCACAGCACAGTATGCCGCAATCGAGGCATTAAAAAACTGTGACCAGGATGTCGAGGATATGGTAAATGAGTATAATTACAGACGCCGCTATATAGTAGACGGTTTCCGTGCAATGGGGTTGTCGTGCTTTGAACCGTTGGGTGCATTCTATGTGTTCCCGTGCATTAAGAGTCTAGGAATGAGTTCGGAAGAATTCTGTAATCAGCTTCTTCAGGAAGAAAAGGTTGCTGTTGTTCCGGGAAATGCATTCGGTGAGTCCGGCGAAGGCTTCATAAGATGCTCATATGCATATTCGATAGATAATATTAAAGAAGCATTGATAAGAATAGAAAGATTTGTTAAAAGACACAAGAAATAATATAGAAAAACCGTAAAAGCGGAATGGAGGAAAACATGAACACAAAGTATATTTTCGTAACCGGCGGAGTTGTTTCAGGCTTGGGCAAGGGCATTACAGCTGCATCACTCGGCAGACTCTTGAAGGCAAGAGGCTATAAGGTAACAATGCAGAAGTTTGACCCGTATATTAATATTGACCCCGGTACGTTAAGCCCGTATCAGCACGGAGAGGTATTCGTAACTGATGATGGTGCAGAAACAGATCTTGACCTCGGACACTACGAGAGATTTATTGATGAAAATTTAAGCATCAATTCAAATGTTACAACAGGTAAGATATATAATTCAGTAATAATGAAGGAACGCCGCGGTGATTACGAGGGCAAGACTGTTCAGGTAATTCCGCATATTACAAATGAAATAAAAGACAGAGTATATCGTGTTGCAAAGCATCAGAATACCGATATAGTAATTACAGAGATTGGCGGTACGGTAGGTGATATTGAATCAACTCCGTTCCTTGAAGCAATCCGTCAGGTATCAACAGAAGTGGGCAAGGAGAATTGTATCTACATACATCTTACCCTTGTACCGCTTTTAAGAGTTTCGGGCGAACAGAAAACAAAGCCGACACAGCACAGTGTTAAGGAACTGTTAAGCTTAGGTATTCAGCCGGATGTTATTGTATTAAGAACAGAACAGCGTCTTGAAGAGGGAGTGACAGATAAGATTGCATTATTCTGTAACGTTTCAAAGGACAGCGTTGTAGAGAATCTTGACCTTGATACATTATATGAAGTTCCGTTAGAGCTTGAGAAAGAAGGACTTGCAAAGGTTGTTTGCCGCAAGCTTGGTTTGGAGGACAGAACTCCTGATATGGAGGATTGGACTCGTATGGTAAATGTAGTTAAAGATCTTATGAAGGGCGGAGATGAAGTTACTATCGGTCTTGTGGGTAAGTATGTTGCACTTCATGATGCATATATTTCAATTGTTGAGTCATTAAAGCACGGTGGAATTGAAAATTACTGCAATGTCAATATCGAATGGATTGATTCGGAAGAATTGACCAAGGATGATGTTGATGAAAAGCTTAAGAACTGTGATGGTATAATTGTACCGGGAGGCTTCGGTGAAAGAGGCGTTGAAGGTATGATTGTTGCAGCACAGTATGCGAGAGAGCATAATGTTCCGTACTTCGGTATTTGTCTCGGTATGCAGATTGCTGTTATAGAATATGCAAGAAATGTACTGGGTTATGCGGATGCTCATTCAAGTGAACTTAATCCGAATACAACTCACCCTGTAATTGACCTTAT
Organism: uncultured Eubacteriales bacterium; assembly: GCA_900556575.1. Classification (GTDB taxonomy): domain Bacteria; phylum Bacillota; class Clostridia; order UBA1381; family UBA1381; genus UMGS1958. The sequence continues at coordinate 3,213 of USPO01000007.1, read as the reverse complement.
GCCTGAGCAGAAGGACGTTGAAAACCTCGGAGGAACAATGCGTCTCGGTTTATATCCGTGTAAGATTACACCGGGAAGTCTTGCAGCTGAGATTTACGGCAGTGATTTGGTTTATGAGAGACACAGACACAGATATGAATACAACAATTATTACAGAAAGGAACTCACAGAGGCAGGTTTGGCTATAAGCGGTCAGTCACCAGATGACAAGCTTGTTGAAATGGTTGAAATCCCGGCAAATGATTGGTACGTAGGTGTTCAGTCGCATCCGGAATTCAAGTCACGCCCGAACCATGCACATCCTCTTTTCAAGGGCTTTATAGGAGCTGCTCTTGCAAAGAAGAAAGGCGAATAATAGGTGAATAGTTTTGAAATTTTACTGGAAATACATTAAACCGTATCTCCTGTACTTTATCCTGGGACCTCTGCTGATGCTGTCAGAGGTCGCAGGAGAAATAGTATTGCCGAAGCTTATGGGTACTATGATAGATTATGGCATTGGTGCTGAAAGCATGGGTCTGGGAACAGGCTATATCATATCCAGAGCGTTAATTATGTTTGCCTGCATACTGCTGATGATAATCGGCGGTATCGGCGGACATTTTTTTGCAATTCGTGCCTCGGTCTATTTCAGTGCAGATTTAAGAAAGGGAGTTTTTGAAAAGGTTCAGTCATTCTCTTTCAAGAATATAGATAATTTTTCAACGGGTTCATTGGTAACTCGTCTTACAAATGATATAACACAGATGCAGAACATGGTCAGAATGCTGCTTATTATGGCGATGCGTTCACCGGGTATGCTAATCGGCGGAATTATAATGGCTTGCAAGATTAATATGGAGCTTGCAGGAGTGCTTGCGGTAGTTATTCCACTGCTTGCAATTGTAATTGCACTCCTTTTAAAAACAGCCTTTCCGCGTTTTAATATAATGCAGAAAAAACTTGATACCTTAAATTCAGGAATTCAGGAAAATATCACTAATGTACGAGTTATAAAATCATTTGTTCGCCAGGACTTTGAAAATGAAAAATTTATCGCTGCAAATGATGACCTCATGAACTCTACTTTAAGGGCATTGAGAATAGTTATAACAACCATGCCTGTGATGACTCTTGCAATGAATGTTACGACTCTTGCAGTTGTATGGCTCGGAGGTAACTTTGTTGTGGGCGGAACTATGGGTGTAGGTGATTTGACGGCATTTATTACATATATAACTCAAATACTCATGTCGTTGATGATGGTTTCAATGCTGTTCATGCAGCTTTCGAGAGCCTTGGCATCATCGGCAAGAGTTAAAGAGGTATTAAGCACAGAACCTGATTTAACGGATGAAAATTCGGCTGAACCGGAAAAAAAGGTTACAGAGGGCAGAGTTGAATTTAAGGATGTGTGCTTTAAATATTACGAGAACCGTTCGGAAAATATTCTTGACCATGTTTCGTTTACGGCAGAGCCGGGAAGAATAGTCGGAATTATAGGAACAACGGGTTCGGGAAAATCTTCTCTCGTACAGCTTATTCCGAGATTTTACGATGTAAATTCGGGAAGTGTGCTTGTTGACGGGGTGGATGTAAGAGATTACAGCTTAAAAAATCTTCGTGACGGTGTGGGCATGGTTCTTCAGAAGAATGTGCTTTTCAGCGGTACGATAGAAGAAAATCTTCGCTGGGGCGATGAAAATGCAACAGAGGAGGAAATCCGTGTGGCGGCTGATGCGGCACAGGCAGACGGATTTATAAATACGTTCACGGACGGATACAATATGGAGCTTGGTCAGGGCGGAGTCAATGTTTCCGGCGGTCAGAAGCAGCGTCTTTGTATTGCGAGAGCATTGCTCAAGAAACCAAAGATACTTATCTTGGATGACTCCACAAGTGCGGTGGATACAGCAACTGAAGCAAAAATTCGTGAAGCCTTTGCGACAAGCCTAAAAGAAACAACGAAGATTATAATTGCTCAGAGAATTACATCGGTTATAGATGCCGATGAGATTATTGTTCTTGAGGACGGAAAAATTGCCGGAATGGGAACACATGATGAGCTTATGAAAAACTGCGGAGAATATAGAGATATTTACTATTCGCAGAAGGATAAAGACGAAAAGGAGGTGTCCTAAAATGCCTCCGGGTCCAATGGGAAATGGAAGAGATGCGAGAAACAGAAAAAAGCAGAAGCCTAAAAATATGAAAGCAACTGTAAAAAGACTGTTTTCGTATCTTGAAGAAGAAAAAGGGAAAATTGCTCTTGCATTGGTGTGTGTGCTGATAAGTTCATCGGCAAACCTCGGTGCATCATATATGCTGCGTCCTATCATAAACGGACTTACGGGTGAAGGAGATGCAAAATCCAAAATTGCGGGACTTGCAATGGGCTTGTTCATGATGGCGGTTGTATACTTCCTCGGAGTAGCGGCAACATATGTTCAGGCAAGAACAATGATAGGTGTTTCGCAGGGAACATTGAGAAGAATAAGAGAAAGTCTGTTTAAAAAGCTTCAAACCTTGCCGGTAAGATATTTTGATACAAATCCGACCGGTGATATTATGAGCCGATTTACAAATGACGTTGATATAATAGGTGAAATGCTTAATTCAACTCTTGTTCAGATTTTTTCGGGAGTTATAACACTTGTCGGAACGCTTATTCTTATGCTTTACACCAACTGGGTGCTTGCACTTGTTACTATCATTATGTCGCCTATTATGGCAAAGATAGGAACAACGATTGCAAACAAGTCGAGAAAGTATTTCGGCGATCAGCAGAAATCTCTTGGTAAGGTAAATGGATATATAGAAGAAACCGTTACCGGACAAAAGGTTGTAAAGGTATTTAATCACGAAAAGAAAATTATTGACGATTTTTCAGTACTTAATACAGATTTGAGAAATGCACAGGTCAAGGCACAATTTATAGGCGGTATTATGGGACCATGCATGAATGCGATGAGCCAGGTAAATTATACTTTGACTGCCTGCGTGGGAGCGGTAATTGCGTTTGTATCTAAATGGGGCGGCGGTATGGCTGCTGCATCTCTTGATATAGGCGGACTTACTGTTTTCGTTAATTTCTCACGTCAGTTTTCACGTCCGATAAACGAGCTTTCACAGCAGCTTACAAATATTATGTCGGCACTTGCCGGTGCGGAACGTGTATTTAACGTAATGGACGAGACGGAAGAAATAGATGACGGTAAAAAACTTGTACTTGAT